>CANQIX010000015.1 GCA_947624105.1 uncultured Clostridia bacterium | reverse complement strand
GGGCACAGGGGCGTATTATGGTTCGGTGGTTGCCAGCCCTTACGGAAAGATGTTTTATAGCAACCTTTTTGACTACCTCGACCAGCCAAAAGACGACGACAACTTTAAGCGCGTGGAAGTTCTTATGCCAGACGTTGTTGGAATGAACATTGTGCAGGCAATGGTGCTGTTTAAATCGCTTAACCTCTACTGCGAAGTTTACGGCGAGGGCAGTGTGATAACAAAACAACTTCCGCCGGAGGGAACAGTGTGTTATGAGGGGGAAACAGTGATAGTTTGCACATAAATTTGGGCGAAATATTTTACAAACGACTTCCTTTTCTGTATAATAAAAATATGGGAATTTTAGAATGGATACTGCTAGGCATAGGGATTGTTTTGCTACTGATTATTTGTTTTTGTCTGTCAGTGGCAAGTTTTTCGTATGAAAATTTCAAAATAAAGCAGGAAAATGCACAAAAATATCACATTTCCGCCGACTTAACAGTAAAAGAGTTTGTGCAAAAAGTGAATCACGACTATCTTCGAAAGGAACTCAGTATTGAACTGTGCGACGAAGATTGCGACCACTACTCAGCAGGGGTTATCGCCCTCAGCGAAAGCACACTTGCTTCGGAAAGTTTGTCGTCCTTTTCAATCATAGCGCACGAAATGGGGCACGCAGTTCAGTTTGAAAAAGGGGAACTCACACGGCACTGGCGCGCAAAGGCAAAAAGAAGAATCCTTGGAAGGTTCTTCGTTCCAATGATAGTGCTAGGAATAATTATGTCGGTGTTTTATCTTGTTGGGCTTTTAGGTTTATATTCGCTTATTATCGGTTTTGTTTTCTTTGGGCTTGCGCTAATAATTTTTGGCGTGGCGATATACGCAAAATATAAAGAGATTCAAGTTGAAAAGGGCGCATCGGACTATGGCATAGAGATGATGAAAGAATATATGACCCCAGTTGAACTTAAAATCTGCACCGAATTTTTAAATTCGGCAAGACTTACATATTGGGGCAGTTTGTTTAGAACGATGTTTGGTTGGCTTGGAATTTCTCAAAAAGACGAATTATTTAATTAACCGTAAAAATCGAACGAAAAAATGCGATTTTAATTAAAAAAATCGCATTTTTTATTTATTTAATTTCATTTTTTCTTGTTTGTAATAATCGTATCCGCCTAAATAAACATTTATTTTTCCATCTTTAAATTCGATAGTTTTGTCGGCAAATTTGTTGATAAAATATCTGTCGTGGCTCACAAAAATAAGAGTTCCGTCAAATTCTTCGATGGCGTCTTCAAGCACCTCTTTTGTTGGAATGTCGATGTGGTTGGTTGGCTCGTCAAAGATGAGAGTGTTGATTTTTTGCATCAAAAGTTCGGCAAGTTTGATGCGAACTTTCTCTCCGCCAGAGAGATTTTTGACGCGTTTGTTGAAGTCTTGCTTGTAGAATTGAAATTTATATAAAATTTTCCTTGCACGTTCTTCGTCTACGCCAATTTGATTCTTAAAATACTCCAAAAGTTGTGCATTTTCGTCTTCAAAAGCGATAATTTGTGGCAAATACCCAATTTTTACGCTTGGGCCGATAAAAACTTCGCCCTCTGTTTTTAGGTCTTGTATGCCAAGAATCGTCTTTAAAAAAGTGCTCTTTCCACTGCCGTTTGAACCGATAAGGGCAACGCGCTCCTTTGCACAAATTTCAAGACAGATGTCGTCAAGAATCTTCCTTCCGTTTGGAAGAGAAACGCTTAGGCTTTTGGCAACGATAACGCGCGTGCTTGTCTTTTTAACTTCGTCAAATTCGACATTCAGTTTTTTTCTCACTTTTGGACGCTTAACTGCGTTGTTTTTTATGCGTTCAAGTTGCGTTTGAAGGGCGTGGGCTCTGTCGCAAAGGGTGGAACTGTTCTTCGCCATACCTTGTTCGCTGAAATATTTTATCTGTTTTTCTAGACGTTCAATCAAAAGTTGTTGGTTTTTATAGTCAGACATCTGCCTTTCAAAATCTCGTTCGCGCTCGATGAGGTAATTTGAATAGTTGCAAGCATACACTTTTGTGTAATCGCCGTCAAGCGAGAGAATTTTGTTTGACATTTTGTCGAGAAAGTATCTGTCGTGCGAAACGATAATCGTTGCGCCTTTAAAGGATTTGATGTAATTTTCTAGCCACTCGATTCTTTCGATGTCGAGGTGGTTTGTCGGCTCATCAAGTAGAAAGAGGTCGGGTTTTATCAAAAGCCCTTTTGCAAGTTGAACGAGAGTCTTCTCTCCGCCACTTAGTTTGTTGTAACTTTGACTTAAAATTGCGCGGTCGATTTTAAGCCCTTCGATGACTGTGTTTATCTCCGTGTCGGTGTTATATCCGCCGGCGAGAGAAAATTCTTCAACTAAAGCGCAGTATTTTTCCATATTTTTGTTAAAATCTGCCTCATTTTGCGCATTATTCATTTTTTCTTGCAGACGATTTAGCCTTTCTTCCATCTCGTTTAAACTAGAAAAGGCGTCTTTCAAAAATTCGGCTACGGCACGATCGTCATTTATGCTTGAGCCAACCTGGTCAAGATATGCCACCTTTGCACCCTTTCGAATATTCACAGAGCCCTTGTCTGCCTTTTCAATTCCGGCAATAATCTTTAAAAGGGTCGATTTTCCAGTGCCGTTTGGTCCAACTATTGACATCGATTCTCCGTCGGACAGCGAAAAAGACAGGTCCTTAAAGAGATCTGCGTGCCCAAAATTTTTTGAAAGATTGTTTACATCTAGCAGTAACATACCTAAAGTATACAATTTTATGCTTAAAAACACAACAACAAATTTGAAAATATTTGACAAATTTGCCATCGTGTGTTATCATATCTATATATGTGATGACGGAATTGGCAACTCCTGAGCATACGCTGGTCGGCGTAAAGACGGTAATGAGGCAAGATTTTCTTGCGAATTAGGGTGGAACAGCGACAACAATCGCCCCTATGTGGATTTGGCACATAGGGTTTTTTATTTTTTAATCCTATAAGTGCAAATAAAGGGAGAAGAATATGGATAAATCAAAACTTACAATGAACACACTCGTAAATTTGTGTAAAAATCGCGGCTTTGTTTTTCAGGGGAGCGATATTTACGGCGGATTTGCCAACACTTGGGATTTTGGACCGGTCGGCGTTGAACTTAAAAACAACATAAAACGTGCGTGGTGGAAGAGATTTGTGCAAGAAGATCCAGACACCTATGGGGTTGATGCGGCAATTCTTATGAATCCACGCGTTTGGGAGGCAAGCGGACACGTTCAAAACTTTGGCGATCCTAAAATGGACTGTAAAAACTGCAAAACTCGCCATAGAGCAGACACAATCATCGAAAATTTTTCTAAAGGAACTGTTTCTGCTGAAGGAATGACAGATGCTGAGATGGAAAAATACATCGAAGAACACGACGTAAAATGTCCAAATTGTGGGAAAAGGGATTGGACACCAATTAGAAAATTCAATCCAATGTTCACAACGTCGAGAAATATGGTGGGTGATGGCGACCAAAAAGATATCGTTTACTTGCGCCCAGAAACTTGCCAAGGTGAGTATGTCAATTTTGCAAATGTTAGGGGAAGTGCAAGGGCAAAAGTGCCTTTTGCTATCGCGCAGATAGGCAAATCGTTTAGAAACGAAATCACCCCAGGAAACTTTTTGTTTAGAACGATCGAATTTGAGCAGATGGAACTTCAAATGTTCTGTCATTTTAACGATGCGATGAAATTTTATGAAAGTTACAAGGAAAAAGCGCTTAATTTTGTCGTTGATTTGGGACTTTCGAGAGAAAATCTAAGATTTCACGACCACGACAAACTTGCACACTACGCAAAAGCAGCGTGCGACATACAATATAAATTTCCTATCGGCTGGCAGGAACTGAACGGAATCCACAACCGCGGAAATTGGGATTTGTCAAGACACACCGAGTATAGCGGAAAGAATATGGAATATATGGATCCATTCACAAACGAAAAGTTTATGCCAAATGTCGTTGAATATTCTATCGGTGCAGATAGGCTTTTCCTTGCGATTCTTTCGGAGGCGTATGACGAAGAAGTGCTTGAAAACGGCGAAACTAGGGTTGTTTTGCACTTAAAACCATTCTTAGCACCATACAAAGTTGCAATTTTGCCACTTCAAAAGAATTTAAGTGAAAAAGCAAAGGAAGTTTATGCGAAATTGTCGAAACACTTTATGTGCGACTATGACGAGGCCGGGTCAATCGGGAAACGCTATCGCAGAGAGGACGAAATCGGCACACCTTACTGCGTAACAATCGACTTTGACACACTTGAAGACGACACAGTTACTATTAGAGATAGAGATACGATGCAACAAATTAGACTTAAGGTTGACGAACTTGAAAAATATATTTCTGAAAAAATAAATTTTTAAAAAATAAATAAAATAATTAAAAAAATAAATAAAAAATGGGGCAAAACCCCATTTTTTCGTATTTTAAAATATTTTTTATTATTTTTAATAATTATTTTTTAATTAATTTAAAAATATTTTTTACTTATATTTATCGACATATTCTTCGTAAGACATTTGTTTGTCTATTATTGTGTTTTCGTCGACAATATCGATGATTCTTGTGGCAACAGTTTCGATGATCTCTTGGTCGCCTGTGGCAAACAAGATTGGCCCTTTGAAATTTATCATTCCTTTGTTCAAAGATGTGATACTTTCAAGGTCGAGGTGGTTGATTGGTTCGTCCAAAATAAGCAAGTTCCCGCCTTCAAGCATAAGTTTTGCAAGCATACATCTCACTCTTTCGCCTCCAGAGAGCACATTTACCTCTTTCAAACTTTCTTCGCCAGAGAAAAGCATTCTTCCAAGCCAGCCACGAATGTAACTTTCGCTTTGGTCCTTAGAAAATTGCCTTAGCCAGTTGACGATGGAGAGGTGGCAGTTGTCAAAATATTCGCGGTTGTCTTGTGGCAAATATGATGGTTTTATTGTCTTACCCCAGAAGACATTTCCGGCATCTGGTTTTTCTTTGCCCATAAGAATATTGAATAAAGTGGTCAAAACTAGTGAATTTTTCGCTAAAAATACAACTTTTTGGTCTGCTTCGATGTTAAAAGTGAGCCCTTTGAACATTCCCTTCTTTGCAAGCCCTTCGACTTTTAAAATTTCCTTGCCGATTGCTTGTTCGTATTTGAAGTCGACATAAGGGTATTTGCGGGAAGATGGTTTGAAGTCTTCGATAGTAAGTTTTTCAAGTTCCTTCTTTCTGCTTGTTGCTTGCTTAGATTTTGATGCGTTAGCGGAGAATCTTGCAATAAACTCCTTTAATTCCTTTGCACGCTGTTCTGCCTTTTTGTTTTGGTCCTTTGCTTGCTTTGCAAGAAGTTGACTTGTTTCATACCAGAAATCGTAGTTCCCTAAATACATATTTATCTGCCCAAAGTCAACATCGCAGATGTGTGTGCAAACTTTGTTCAAAAAGTGTCTGTTGTGGGAGACAATAATTACGATATTTTCAAAGTTTAAGAGATAGTTTTCAAGCCATCTAATCGTTTTGAAGTCAAGGTTGTTTGTAGGTTCGTCAAGCACCAAGATGTCTGGATTTCCAAATAGTGCCTGTGCAAGCAATACTTTGACCTTTACCTTTGAATCGAGTTCTGCCATCTGCTTGTCGAAATCTTCTTCGCTTACGCCAAGACTTTGCAAGAGTGAGCGTGCATCGCTGTCTGCTTCCCAACCGCCAAGTTCGGCAAATTCGGTTTCAAGTTCGCCGGCACGGATTCCGTCTTCGTCCGAAAAGTCTGCCTTTGCGTAGAGGGCGTCTTTTTCGTTTTGCACTTCAACGAGGCGTTTGTGTCCTAAAATTACCGTTTCAACAACGTTGTGTTCGTCATATTTGTTTTGGTTCTGCTCCAAAACGGACATTCTTTCGCCTTTAGTTATCAAAATCTCGCCGGTGTTAGGTTCGATTTCGCCAGTTAAAATTCTTAAAAAAGTAGACTTACCAGCGCCATTTGCACCGATAATTCCATAGCAATTTCCTTTTGTAAACTTTAAGTTGACGTCCTTATACAGAACTCTTCCACCAAACGCCAACGAAACATTAACTGCTTGAACCATAACTTACCTCACATATCAAAATTTCATAAAAAAAGGGTGAATTTTATTTTGTCAATTCAACCCTCTTTAATTAAAATTCGCCGTTATCTTTATCACTACCAGTAGATTTTATAAAATTTGATTGCATTGCTGGAGTGTTGCTGTTGCTTAAATCGATTGAACGTTCCTGCTTTCCAAAAAATCTTGCAAAAAAACTTTTTGATGATTTCTTGGATCCGGTTTTGTGTTTGCTTACCTTGCTTTCGCCAAAAGTTTCTTTAACTGTGGTTTCCTTTTCGATTCTTTCAAGGTTGCCGGTCTCTTCAATTGTTTTTGTTACTTCTCTTGACTTAACTCTGCTTTTTTGAGCCGACCTTTTGCTTGTTTTTTGTTCGGCCATATTGTGAACCATAATCTCCAAACGCTGACGTTCCTTTTCTTTGGCTTTTCTTTCAAGCGCTTCATAGAGTTTTGCGTATTTTTCTTCTAACCCCTCGAAAAAAAGAGCAACGTCAATGTTCTTAAGGAAGGTTTCTTCAAACAGTTCTGAAAAAACAGGATCTATGGCATTAAGTTTTTGAATTGATTTATATTCAAAAAAAGAAGTCCCGCCAAAATTTTTAAGTTCGCTTTTTAAGAATGCTTTTCTAAATGCAAGGTATTGCACAAGTCTTTCCTTAAAAGCAGGGCTAAAATGAAGAGAACCTTCATTTTTACTTAAAAACTTTTCGAGCCTCTTAACGTTTTTGTATGAGTGGTGGAACTTTTTAAAAATCACTTTCTTGTCGGCATACAAAAATTCTGGGAGAGAAACCTCCTTTTGCATGCCTTTGAAGTTCATACGTTCAACAATCAAATCGTTTGTAAGAACGAAGTTTGCAGGCATAGGGTTAAAATTACGCTTCATATACATTTCACCGAAGCGCTCGTTCACAAGATTTAAATAGTTGAGGACATCATAGTTAAGTTCCATACGCATATTATAGTAGTTATCTTTAAAATTGTCAAGTTTAAAATGTAAAATATTTTCAATTATTTCAAAAATCTTATCGCGCCTTAAATTGCCTTTTTGCAAAAATTATAAAAAAATACTTAAAAAATGCGAAAAAATATTAAAAAAATAATTATTTTTGCAAATTTTTGCTATTTTTTCGCCTTTAAATAACTTACAAAACATTTTTTTACGAAATTTTTTATTTTTAAATTTTTGTAAATATTTTTTTGATACCTATTTTATTTTTGTTATTTGTTTGCAAAAATTGTCGTAAGATTGTATAATTATCTTGTATTATAAAATATTATTACAAGAGGTAGGTAATATGGCTAAAGGTAAAAAAATGGGCGCTATGCCCGTTTGGAAAATTGTCCTGCTTACAATTGCTGCATTTGTGGGGCTTGTTGGAGTTGCCGCACTTGCTGGATTCTTATTGAGTAATGATGACGATGTCTTTCCAACGGAAGGTATTTATTTTGTTGACGATAACGGACAAGGCTTCAACGCTTCGTCCGATTTTTCGATGACAATTTCGGCAAACGAAATCCAAAGTGGCGACAGTGAAGACGAAGAAGAAACCGTAGTCGAAGTTACCGCAAAAAAAATTACGCTTTCTTTAAACGATGTTGGATACGGAACTGCTAGAGATGGTGAATACATAACAAACCACGTCATTAGAGTTAAAGAAAATGTTTTGCTTGACGAACCTTTTACCGTTTACCTTGAATCTTACCTCGATAACACATATAACAAACAATACATTCGTGGTGGAAGTTCGATAATCACCGCAAGAAGTGAATATGCAATTATTGAAACAATTTCAACCACCGTTTACGTCGATGTTCCTGCCTACGAGTTTTCTACCTACGCCTATGACTCTGTTGCGGGCAAAGAGGCAAAGTATAAAGCAAACGAAGATGGCGAAATCGAAATTATCGAAGATGCAACCTTTAAACTTGGCTTTGACTTCTATCCAAAACTTGGAAGATACCTCTATTCTAACACAAGCGAAGATTATGAAAAGATGATTGCTTACAGTTGGACTGGAACTAACGTTAACAACGACAACTTCTTTGACTACAACACAAGAACTTTTAGAGCACTTGAAGAGAAAGATACTTACACAATTGATGTCTATGTTTTTAAATCGGCTCACGACCAAGAGGATTTCCTTGCAAAATTTATCGAGAAATATAACGGAGATGGAGAACTTTCGAACTTTGAACTTGTCAACCGCGAGATGCTCGACTACTTTGGAAGAAATCCAAATTCTTTTGAAAAGGCAACCGCTAAGATTAAAGTTACTGCCGTAACAGTTGACTCGTTTAGCATTGCAAACAAGTCGTTTGACCAAGGTATTGTTGACAAATACTTCAACCTTTCTTCAAACTCAACAGACACCGCTTTTGATGCTACACTTGGCGTTGACATAAGAGATAGCGAAAATATGCCTCTTAACTCTGTTCACGCAAGAAATGTCGGCATTGCTGTTATCACTTCAACTGTAACAAATCCAGACCTTGCAGTAAGAATCGTTGGTGGCGGATATGTTATGAAAGTTGTTGAAACTATCAGTGAAGAGGGTGCTAAACCAACCTATCAGGTTACAAGAGAGGTTTATAGCACCGAAACGGCAAAAGCGGGTGGATATAACTACACAACCACAACAAACGAACAGGGCGAAACTGTTAACACCCTCTATTACATACTTCCAGACTCAACAACAAGTAAGGAGGCATCTTACTATTCTTACAAGATCGCATCAGAGCGTGCCGGAACGATAGAATTTTCATCGGTGTTGTTTATTCAATCGGGAACAGAGTGGTCAATCTTCTTTAAATCAGGACAAAATAGTATCGACGATTTGGGCGCTAAATTCTCTATTCAATTTTCCGTTCAAGCAGAAACCGCAATTGCGTGGAAGGAAAACTACAACTCTGCAATCGTGCTTGAATATGACACCGATACACATCAATCAAGTTCGATAAACCTTTCGGAGCAAATTGCAGTTGACCTTGGCAATATGTATCAAACGGTTAAATACTTTATCTACTTCAGCGATGGCACTGCGCCAGATGGATTCTCCGCAATTTCAACCAAAACTCCACCAGTTAGATATGTTGTTGGAACGGATATCACATACATAACTGGTTTGAATAGTGGCGAGAATGTTTACCTCTATGAACTTACAACCCCAGTGCTTAAAGCGGTTGGACAATATACAGGAAATTTGAATATCAATGTTATCGCCGCAATCGTTAAGGAAAACGTCGACGGAGAAATTGTAAACTCTGAGGGCGGAATCTATAAGGCTGGCGACAAGTATGTGTTTATTTCGCAGACTATGAACAGAGGAATTACTATCAGCAGCACAATTCCATACAGCAGTTTCTCGGCTACCCTTGAATTTAGTTCTTCTGAAGAACACTATTTCAATGCAGGTGTTGAAATTGGAAGCGGAATCTATGTTCCTTCCGAACTTTACACCAGCGCAGCAGCAAGCGATAGTTTTACATACAGAATATACGTTGATGTTCAAGATGACGAAACAGTTAAAAGTTCAATGCAAGACACCCTTGTGCAGATGGTTAAAGAGGGCAGTTTGAATATCATCTTTGATGCAGCAAATGACGCCGGCAGAATGTTAACTTTGGATACCGACACAGTTACAACTGGCGAAACGGCAAGCAGCGGAATTCCAGGATACGTAAGAGTGTATGTTTCCGGCAACGTTATCGTTTCAAGCGAGTTCTACAGCGTAGACGGAGTTAAATTCACCGCAAGACTCTATTACAACAATGGTAACCTTGCACAAAACACAAAATCAGTAGGCTACTACTATGAAGATGCAGAAGTTGGACAAGATGGCGTTGGCTTTACTCTTTACACTCAAGTTGCAGACGCAACAAACACAGAATTCCTCTTTGAAGAAGTTGCAACTATAAAGAACGAATATGATACAAATCTTCCAATCGAAGTTTCTGTAAGCGCAAGCACAGGAACACATATCGAATGGACATCGAAAGAACTAAACTTAACAGATAAAACACCTATTGAAATGCTTAACGAACTTATCGGGCTTGACGTTAGAGATCAACTTGACAGAAAGATTTTGACTTCGGTTGCATCTTACTCAATCTCTCAAAGTTCATTCACAAACAGAGAGGGCGAAGATGTGCCTTACGCAGGATACAACATCGCAACAGCATTAGAGGACAAGATGGTGAAGATTTTGTCCTTCCCATCAACGGGCGGAAATGCTGTTAAAACGATAATGACCTTTGTAATCACTTACAAGTCAAGCGCAAGCGCTACGGCAACTTTCAACTATTCAAAAACCTTGACATTCAACATTAAGAGTGAAGGTATTGAAGCGGTTGTATACGACACAACTGACGTTGCTACCCCAGAAGAAACACAATACGCAATCGTTCCAAGCGATGGCTATGGCTCAATCAAAATTTCAAAGAAAGTTACCGACAGAGATGAACTATACTTAAATTCTCTGTTCAAAGTAATCACATCAAGCAGTAACGCAGACGACTTGAACATCGAAGATATGCTGCAGGAAGAATCTGCACTAAACAACATAAGTGTAAAAGACCTTGTGTTTAAGATTGACACATCTGGATACAGCGAAAGCAATCTAAACGCACTGTTTGCATATCACAGCGAAGATATCGAAGGCGATGGTGGCACGGGCGCAAGTGATAGTATGTTAGACCTTATGACTATTACCGACGGAATGGGCAACACAAAAAAAATCAACTACAACTCTGAAGAATCGGTAGATGTAATCAAGATTCTTTACCCATTCTATGTAAGAACGGTGCTTAACTTCATTGTTACCGATGCTTACAACATTGTTAATCTTCGTTTCCAACTTATCTTTGAACCAAATGTAACTGTAAGAAACAGACTTTCAAACTATGCCGCAGAAATGGGCTTTGACGATTATTTAAGTGGAAATGATAACTATCCTTATGCTATTCCAGTGTTTAGTGGAACGGCTATGAGTATTCCTCTTGATACATATTTCAGTTTGCATTATCTTTCCCTGCCAGAAAATAGCAACCAAATTTCTTGGTCAAATGCAGACGAGTCGTTTGCTGTAATTTCGGCAAACAATGATTTTGTATCAATAAATATTATTGCTGGAAAAGCGTGTTTAAGATTTACAAGTTTCGATGGAGCGAGAGAAGTTGCGTCTCAAGAAGTTGTTACGATTAAGATTTACTTTAAATCGCCAGAACTTGCTAGTTATGCTTTCAGTATGGACCTTACATTTGTAATAAATCCAGACTTACTAGTTGTTCTTAAAGACGACTATATAGACCTAGCAGAGTTAAATAGTTCGAGTGGCAAGTTGGCACTAAGCAATTATTTCTCTGTTTTTAGAGCAACTGATTATGTATTGTCTAGTGGCAATGCCAATCCAATTAGTATTACTGCAATCTGCACAGGAATAGGAGAAAATCCTCTTGCACCAATAAAAATTGATTATGAGGCGGGCATAGGCGAGTATATCTGTAGGGATACTAACGGAAGTGGTCTTACATTTGATGGGCTAGGAAAAGAAAGTAAAGTGAAAATTTCTTTTGAGTATAGTAGCAACCTTGCAGAATTTGTTTTAATAAATTTGATGAAATCGTCTTCCGACATAGAGGCTGGTGTAGATTCTTTTGAAATGAGAGTTGGGTATGGAAAAACTCCAGAAGAAACAATTGCGTACCTATTTAATTTTGGAGATGAAGCAGAAAAAACTGATAAAAATAATGTAGAATTAACAAAAACTTCTGACGGAATATATATGCTCCTTTTAAGTGCGGGGCAAGGAGAACAATATTATCTTAATAATGATATCAATGATGTGTTTGAAGGCGAGAACAAGGAAAATTCAATAATAACTATGGCTGATGAGGAAAGGTTTATTATCAAAGCTTTTAACGAATTTACCTATGATTCTACGATTGTGTTTAGCATCCTTGTAAAAGGCGAAAGTTCTAGCGCTGCACGAATTGCAGATACAATTAAACTGCCGGTAAGATTTATTATTGTTGGGGTAAGTTTCTCGAAATACACCGATTTTGTTGGTGGAGCAGAAAAGGTGAAAGAAGATTATGCGTATGACATAATTACCTCGGAGAAACCAGAAGATCTGGAAGAAAATGATTATTATCAAGAGCTTGTTGCAGGTGCAGACTATAACGTTGTAAATGTTATTTCGGAAACAACTGGACCTGAAACATTTGCTCATACTTGGGGAATAACTTACAAAGACCCTAACGACAATTCATTGTCTTCCGTTTTAAGCGTATATAAAATAGATGGCGGATACGAAGGACTTGTTAACATTGTTAACAACACGCAAATTTCAATTAAACCATTTACTGCTCAAGAAGGCGAAGAGTGTGTTTATGCAATTCTTCTGCTTAGATTAAACAGAGCAATTGCCGGAACTATTCGTTACTATAATGTCTACTACAGAATTAAGATAATTCCAAATTATCAACTTGGAGGTGTAAGTTATCCATACTATAACACCGATGTTGGAGATGAATTTGGAGAGTATTTGAAGGGCGACCAATTTGAAATTCCTCTAGAAGAAGGATTTGGGGTTCACAACTCTTCTAACTCAGTATTTGGAGATGTCGAAGATTCTAGATTTAAAGAACTCGTTGACACAGACGGAAATGTTGTTACAAGCGACATAAGAAAAGAATATACATATTCTGCTAAACTTACGGATACTGGCGTTCCTATCGACCTTGAAACATACTTCGATGCATACACAGTTATTGCAAATGGCGTGCTTGTGTTAAGGCTTAAAGAAAGATATGCTTCAACGCCTATCACATTTGTTATTACAAGAATGCTGTATAGAGGCGATGATTTTGTTTACAATTCAGAACAAAGTTATACCATTTACCTAAACAACACAGTCGAATATATTTCAGAACTTGATGCTCTTGTTGAAAAACCTACCGAAACAGAAGGGTATGAAACAGAAAAAGTAAGACAAACTGCCGATGAAAACGGAGAATATAACATTGACCTAAGCGTCAACCAGACTTATCAATATGAACTTTCTGTATTTGAAAGAACGGGCAATATTGATGTTCCACAATTAGGACTAAATGCTCACATCTTAAACGACGATGCGGTAAATTATATAATTAAAGCAAATGCTCCTTATGCGACAAGCTTAGATCAATTTGTAGATGAGGGAGAGTTAAAATTTTACACCCAAGATATTACAATAATAAACTTTAAGATTTCTGATGAAAATCCGTTTATAGTTGAATATGAATTTACAGATGATGAAGGTATAACAGAAATTCGTTACACCCCAACAACAAACATCTTTGTTTTTGATAAAAATACCGTATTTATTGCTAACTTTAGTAGCAACAAAGTTGTCCTTGGACAGGCTGAAATCCAATCGGTAGATAAGGATAATGTTACATATTATTCTGCCGAAATCGGTGCACATGATGCACAAACTAAGAAATTACAATATTATGTTGAAGGAGAAATGAGATATGTCAACTTCAATATAATGGCAAATCAAAGTGAAGAAGACATTGAAGGCTTTGATAAAGTTTATACGGGGCTTGGAGTTGTAGACGGTAGAATTGGTTCTACAAATCAAGTTCTTGGTGATGCCGTAAATGCATATTCAACTTCTTATGGTTCATTTAGTTTTGTTACAAAGAACATATTAAGAGTAGAAAATTCTAGCCAAGGAACATTCTACATTAACAAAGACTACAGAAATACGTTGCTTAACTGTGTAAACTTTAGATTGGTATCTGAAATGCAAATGCCAGGACAAGAACCTGGCGGCAACGCAAACGCATATTCACTTAGTATATCTGTTGTTGACAGTATTTCGAAGGACGAAACCTTTAGCGTCGGTGTGTATAATAAATATGGTGATATTGTTGTTATCAACTATACTATTAAAGGTAGATACGACATAAGCCTTGGCAGTGAAAATGTTCCATACAAATGGACATCAGGAAACACCTATGCTTTAAGTATGTTCATAAATGTAACAGAAAAACTTGGAACTTCGGGCGATTTTGGTGCAGATGCTATAAGTAAATTTGAATATGCTGCAGAAGGACCAAATGCAAAATATATTTCCTTTGGAACTTTGTTTGGAAATTCTATCAATGTTGCTTTCACCAAAGAAGACTTTGAAGTAACTATTGTTGCAACGGAAAAAGAAAATCAAAGTTTAGGTGATGGACAATACAGCAGATATAAATATTCATTTAGATTTACAATTTCATTTAAGGCGGGATTTAACTCAGTTGTTGTTAGAAACTATCCAGAAAGAGTAGAAGATATTTTAAGTGTATACTCACAGCAAACTTTTGAGATAAATGTAGATAAAGACGATATTACTAATGCAGACAAGTCTGATATATATAGAAAATATCTGTATAGTATAATGAACAGAAAGGCTTACAACGCAATAGCGCAAGAGACTCCAATAGAGGGGCAAGATGCAGAACAATTAAACAAAGATTTCTTTAGATTTGTTGATGATGCGGAACTTGGCGATGGCACAATCGATGATACGACCTACAGAAAGACGGATAGTGTTACTGCAGAAGATGTTTCTGACGTTGAAACAAAGCAAATTGTTCATAAACTTGGTTACTTCTTTAACGGAAACTTGATATTCACCTTTAATGTAAACTACTCCTACAGAATAATGCCAAACGTTGATGTAAAACACCACTATCCAATACTTGTAAACAATGTAGCACAAGCAGAAGTTGGCGAAGAAAAAACTACAGATATTGAAATGCAAGAAGAGTATGTTGATGGTGTAACTCTTGACGGAGAGGGGACTACGATAGTTAACTTCTTCAACACAAAAGCTAGCTTTACATCTGGCAATGACAACAGAATAACTGTTAATTTGGCAGAAGGTGTAAGTGAAAGTTTGGATATAAACTACAACATTTCTATCGCAATATCTGACAGCAGAAATGCAACGATATTCTGCAAAGGAGCGCCTCTTGTTGACAACGAAATATACAACGGCACAAAAGCGCGAAAGGATATGTCCGACGAAGACGACATACTAGAAGATTTAGATTTAACCTTCACATTACAAAGCACAGCCACAACTGGTTATGTAACCTTTATCGTTACCGTAAACGAAAGGGCAACGGACTATACCGTATTTATCAACAACGTAAGTTCATTTGCAGTTACTGAAAATTACACAACAAACAAGACGGGGACAGAAGTTGTTTATGTTGAAGATTATAAGAACTTCACAAACACAAATGTCTTCCAATATGCTCGCTTAATGACTTATCAATTTAGACCAGGTATAAGCACTTCTGCAACATATTACTTAAGATTTGAAGCGGACAACAAAATTCCATTTGTAAAAGAGGTTAGGGTAACACAAGAGAGTATAAATAGTTCTGCAACTATCGATCTTGGCGACTCGTATGTTGGATACGCATTTGAAGGAGCGTATGCAACTGCAAGTGCAGCACAACAAGGCACAGCACGTATCACACAAGAACTCTTCGCAATCACACCATATATTCACAACAGAATCAATTTGACATATATGGGTTACGGGATTTCCGACAAAGTGTATAAGATTGCTCTTCAAAAACAGGGCACTGATACTTACGCAGCAATGGAAGATATTTCGATAAAATACAATAACGAAGAAACTGAAAACTATATCATAGGATATGTTTCAACATCGTCGGCAATTTCAAGTGAAACAGTTACTAAAACAGACTATGTTTACAGACTGCAAGTTGCTTTTGAGTTCTCGTCGGAATATGATCCAAGAAGTGGACTTCAAGAATTGTCTGCTGGAACGACATACAATTTATTCGACAATGCACACTCATTTGGATTCAAAAACGCAAGAACAGGGAACTATTATTCAGCAGAAACTGTGGTAGAAGATGGTTCGATAACTCTTCAACTATATGGATATGCAGATAATAAATTTGCAGATAACAGGGAAATTTTAGAGAAGTATAGTTATCTTCTTGGCGATTTGTATACGTTTGAAAGTCTACAAGAACTGCTTAAACCAAGTTCAAGAACGGAGATAGACCAGCCATTCACCGACCCAACATACAACTACTTAGTTACCGTTGCGGACAATGGATTGCGCAGATTTGAACTTCAAGCGCAAGGGGCTACAAACGAAGGAAACTATGTTTTAGTAAAACTTTCATTCGCTTCAATGTTTGGCGGAGAGCCTGTTCAAAAAGATATAGATTTGCTTATTAAAATCAATCCATCTTACGATATTAAATATATGGTAAACGATGATGCCCAAACGGCAACTAGAAGTGCACTTGACATTTACAATACTAGCACCGGACCAACAAGCAAACTGATCGCTTCAAACTATGATCCACAAAATCTGCTTGGTGAGTATTACCGAGTTAATCATCCAAAAATAAATGAAAGTGCAAGTGATGGCTCAAAAACACAATTCATTTATAATAAAGAAAATAAAAATAAATCAATCATTGTTATAAATAAGAAAGTTGGATCCGAAACAGGAATAAGCGACATATTCTACACCAATGAATTTGTCTATAAACTAGTAATGAACGACGGCATTTATAACAATTATATGGAAGATAAAGAGGGAATAGAGCTGAATGAGGCTTGGGAATATTCAGAGGTTGACAACCCTGTTTATACATACACCGGCGGTTCTGAGGATAGCATTTCGTTTGTGATGTATAGACCAAAACTTGGAACTAAGTATTATTACATTGAAGGCGAAGATAAGTGGGGTTATGTTATAAGACTATACATTGCGGTAGACCCAGAGATAAATCCACAATTTATCAACCTAAGTGCGGTTGCAGACACTCCACTTGCAGAAGGACGCGACACAATAGGCATTGGGGCTTACTATAGCAAAGTTACTCCTATATCGCAAAAACAAGAGAATAAGGATTACGAATATTCATATCAATTCCCAAAAGCCGACATAGACAAAGGCGCCCCTAAAGTTACATTGCATGCTCAAATAGGAGAAATAATATATCATGTTAATGTTTCCGATGCATATTATGACTTTTATATTCAAAACAAAATGTATGAGTCATGGGATTCGGTCGTATCCGGCAATATTGCATCAGGAACGAATATCACTCTTGCAATACCAAAACTTAAAACGACAGATTTAAGTACAATATTTGCAGCAGATCCAGAGTCTGAGGTTAAAAAAGCGTTCGAGGGTAACGCAAGTCAAATTAATTATGGGGCAATAGAAGTAACATATGACGATGTTGTTTACGCGCCAATTACAGACATAACAAAACAGCAACCAGACACTGCTGGATCAACCCTTGCATTTGGAATTGATGGACTTCAAACCTATATGTTTGATATTAGTAACGACCTCTCAATGCTTTATACGGGCGATAGGTGGGCAACAAAACTTGAAGATTACAAGATTACCGGAGTTAGATTTGAAAAAGATAATAGGCCAATTGGTATTAGAATTCCAAATGAAGAGGCAAAAAATGAAGAAGACAAAAAATATACAGAGAACACAGATGGAATTCTATACAAAAAATCATTTGATGATGCAGAACCAATAGGAACAGAACATATTAATAGTTACTACTATAAAATTACAGAAAAGGGAATAGAATTTGGAAAAGGCGCACAAATGAACACGATAAACCTCCCTTACTTTGACGCAAGTGCTTATGGCGTTGCATCGCAAATGACTGTTCAGTTGGTGGTAACTCTTAAATTAAGAACTGGAGAAGAGCACGAACTTAGAGCGGACATTGTTGTAAGTAAGAGTGCTGCTGGAGAGCTTAGTAAGACCGACTTCTTAGATACAGAGGTTATTTCGTCTGAATCGTTCGAATCACAAGGAGAAGGAACGACTCCAGGCGGTGGTGATAGTGAAGAAAGCAAAGTCAACATCTACAACAATACTTTGGAACTTGAATTTAAAGAACACGGAAAGGCAATCGAATACTACGTTGACGATCACGCAGATGATGATTCTGGAGCAAGCAAGGTTGTAGAATACGCAACTCTTAGCAACGAAAACAGAGATTACGTTCACAGAGAGCAACTAAAACTTATCACCGGATTATCAGTTGTTGACGAAAATACAAAGGTTGACCTTTACATCAAGGCGGCAGACGAAAACGACGAACCTGACGTTAGAGTGCTTTATGGAGGAAAGGACGTTTCTGGAACATACGACACAGAACAGCAGGCATTCAAATATACAATTAGTATTAAAGAATTTACAAAACAAGATGGCAGTGCTAATGAGAATATTATTCGATTGAACATTGAAGATGTCAGTGAAGTTGAAATTTCTGGATACGCTAACAGAACAATCTACTCGTTGGCAACCGATCAAAACATTGGATTTGCATATCAGCAAGAAAAAGTAATCAAGGTTCACAAGATTTACGACAGCGTAACTGCAAGCGAAGAGGCTGCTGCAGGACTTGGATATTACATTGTAAACGAATACTCTAAACTTACAACAAATGGCAAAGATACCTATATTATAGATCCAAAACAATGGGCTGGAACGCAAATTAACAATGGCAAGATTGCATATACTCCTGGGGTTGAAAATAGCGATCCTACCGATGAAAAATTCCCTCTTGGCGCAGCACCAATAATTGCAAATAACCCATATATGTTCACATTCAGTGCAGTAGGTGCTACCGTTGACGCAAACGGAATTATCACAACAGCGGAAGAATTTGATATCAACGCAGCATCTGGAATACTTGTTACAATATATATGAAAGTGTCTGGTGCAGATGGTAACTTTGAATCTGACGAAAGCATCGAGATTGGAACGGTAAGATTCCGTCTTAGTCAAGTAACTTCTCCAACCGAAATCGAAAGTGTGGCTGACGAAATATTTACTGAACACGGAGCAATTAATGACTCTAACTCAATCGGCACATTCATTGTTAAGCGCGGAGAAGAATTTAAGTTTGAAGAACGTATGATGGATACGTTAAAGAACGTAGGTTCGGAGCAAGCATACAGAAACATTCAAATACGTATCGTCAACGAAAATTATGAAAATGAAAAAGACGGTGCAGCAAGTGCAGAGATAATTCGAAACAACCTAGACAAATATGTATACACCACTGAAGGAAAATACAACAGCAGATTTATTATCAGCACAAGAGATGGGGATAGCATAACATATCTTCAATTCGTCGCAGAAGTGCTTGTATATGACGACTCTAACCCAGAGGAGAGAACACTGGTTGTTGATATGGCAGATCTTACGGGCGATTCTCCAAAGACGCTTAAAGACTACCTCACAGCAAGCGGAGCAGTTTACTGCACAGAAATGGGTGTAGCAGCCGACGTATCAGAAAATGGACTAAAAATATTCTTACAAAACATCGAAAGCATAGCAGACCTTCCAACAGGCATCTACGACCACGGCTTTATCCTTTCACAAGAAAGTGGATTTAAGTATGTTGAAGTAAGATTCTTCATTTACGACTCTTCAAAAGACTTAACGGCTGGAAGTGGCGAAAACATTACAATTGCTATTGGCAATAGGTCGAATTATCGATTCACGAACCTAAATAAACTGCTAGAAAACTCTGGCGTAACGATACAAAAGATTTATAGCGATGACGAAGGCACCATTGTTGATGCCGGCGAATCGGAATACTTCAACCTTAGCAGCAACTTCACTCAAGATCGCACATACTATATGTTGCTCAGCGATGGAACATTGCAGAGGGCGGTAATCAAATTTGCAATCTTCAATGTTACCAACGACCCAACTGCACAATGGTGGAAAGGGGAAATGGGCGAAGAAGGCGAGTATACTGGCGAAATAACTGCAGAGGAAATCCAAAAGATATTAGGACGCAACGGCGAAGTTTACGCACTTGACTCTTCAACCAACGTGATGACAAAGATTACAGAAGATGGAGTTGACACTATAACTTGGACAAGTGCAAACGAAGTTACAAAGGGATATATAATAAAGAGTGGCGAAAATTACTTCCATCACTCGATAAGATATTCTAGATACATAAATACGCTTGAACTTACCGAAATACTTGACACTTACAATCCATTGTATAACTTGTCGCAACTTGACACAACCGTTAAAAGTGCTCTTTCGTTAGGAAGCGGAGTTCTAACTTGGAGAGATGCCGACTTGCACGACAGACCAACCGTAGCGCTTGACGCAATCGAATTTGCTGCAGCAGAAAACAGAGTGATCACTATTGTAAGTTACATTAGAAACGGCGGAGAATACTACCAAGTTACAATCCACTTTGCTTATGGCGGAGACCATAAGATACATTTTAACCCAACATTTGAAGAAGGAACTGAAACCCGCACTCTTGCAGAATTAGATAGTCAACTGCTTGCTGAGGAAGAGGCAAAGGGGTTGACAGGGGAAGTAACTTGGTATGTAAACTCTCAAGAGTGTAAAGAGATAAAAATTAGTGATTTTGTTGGCAAACAAGTTCGCATAGGAGTGAAGATAGGTGATGTATACTGCGTTGTCTACATCGAATTTACAAAAGCAGAATAAATAAAAGGAGAATGAAGTGGATTCAAATCTTTTTACAGACAAAAAGACCGCATACGACGGATTTGTAAAATATCGCAAAAGCATTATGGACGCAGCCGAAAGGGGCAAGTTTGACGACGTGTTTGCAGATATTTGCACAAAGGCATACTATGGCGATGTGATTGCGCAAGACGTTGTGGCATACTTTTACAGCAAAGGGCTTCCAGGCGATTTAAAGTTGAATTTTGACCTATATATGTCGTGGGAGATTTTCTCGGCCGCCAACGGAAATATGTTTGCGGTTGAAAAACTTGAATTCTTCTTAAAATTTGGGCTTGATGCGATATTTGAAGAGGACGACATTTTAAGGCAGGCGATGAGAAACGGCAACATAACAAAAGACAACGCAATAGGAGTTATTTCAAACTTGCTGTGCGAAAGTATCGTTGACCTTTTAAAAATCGACCCTAAGGAACTTATCAAAGCAGACAACACCGGCGTGCCATATTCAAACGAAGTTAACAGAAAATATGTTAAGGCGCTTGAAGATTCTCTTGTGCCGGTTGCAGAATTTTTGATGAGTTAAAACGATATATAGAAATATATAGCAAAAAGAAAAACCTAAGTCATTTTGACTTAGGTTTTTTCCACATTTTAAAAGGTTAATCTAAAAAAATTTTTAAAGGTTATAAACAAAATTTAACTTTCTAAATTACTAGGCTGGGGGGGGATAATTTTTTGATTTTTAGTGCTAATTTCGTTGCTTTTTTCCACTTCTTCTTGCTTTTTATCCACTTTAGCAGTCTTTTTAACCCTCTTCTCTTTTACAGGAGGTTCAGCGCCAGGAATGTCATACCAGTGAGTGAAACAGAATTGTCTTTCGATGAAACTTACTGCCATATCGCACTTTGTGCATTTGCCAATCGCGTATTGCACTGTCCAGATGAGAGCCCCAACCACGTTGCAGCACATATCTTGCATTGTGTCGGTTACAAGTGGTGCGCCATAGCCAGGAACGACAATATCTTGAAGTTCCGTGCCTCTTATCAAATCACTTAGCCATTCATAGATTTCCCAACCTACGCAAACCATCATAGCAATTCCAAAGCAGAAGAAGAGTCTAAGAGGAACACTCATCTGCTTGTAAGACTTAAACTGCGACATAATTCCAAGGGCGACAACTGAAAACAGATAGCCGGCGGTTATATGAAGAGCGTAGTCATACCACTCAAAAATTTGGTAGAACGAACAGATAAGTCCAAGCGTGATTGCAAGAAAGATGTAAACTTGATAGAAGAAGAAAATCCACGCCTTCCACCTTCTGCGGATAATAAGTTCTAGAATAAATGGGATAAGTGTTAAAAATGCTACTCCAATACTTTTCGATGTGTAAGATGGGAAGTAAATTATAAACGTAACAACACATAATGTAATTTGAATTAAAACCAGGAGCCAACTTGCAAGTCTAAGGACTTTATCTTTTTTGGGAAGATCTCTAAAACGTTGGTTCTTCTTTGTTAGATCCATCATAATAAAAAATACCTCAATACCATATTTATATAAAGAACAAAACAATAATAATACAAAAAGGATTCAATGTCAAGAATTTTGACAAACTTCGCCGACATAAAATTATCAAATTGCTTTACAAAGTGCGGAAAATTTAGTAAAATATAGGCATATTACGAGGTGAAAAATGTTAGAATATAGATACGACACACAACTTCTTATTGAGGGCAAAAACTTAAGCGAAGATGCAATAAGAGATTATTTTAACAACAATCTTGACGGCGACTGCTTGCTTGCAGTTGGCGATGAGGAACTTATCAAAATACACTTTCACACAAATGAACCTTGGAAGGTTTTGGAATATTGCAGATCTCTCGGCGAAATCTTTGATATCGTTGTTGAAGATATGGAAAGACAGGCACGCGGAGAGCAAGGCTAATTTTTCTGCACCACCAAATATAAAACGAAAGAGCGTATTGATTTGATATGCCGTTTTTCATTATGTTTAAATCCAATTTGCACCTTGCCGGCGCAACTTTGTCTTGCTAGTAGATGCTTTCGCAAGCCCAAAAGGAACTAATGATTCCTCAAACGCAACTTAATAACATACTTTGCTCCCATAGTGTAATGGATAGCACAAT
>CANQIX010000014.1 GCA_947624105.1 uncultured Clostridia bacterium | reverse complement strand
CCAGTTACTATTCGTTTCCTTGATCCACCTCTTCACGAATTCTTACCACACGAAGATGCAGATATTAGAGCACTTGCTAAGGAAATGGGACTTACTTTTGAATCTTTGAAATCAACTGTTGAATCTCTTCACGAATTCAACCCAATGATGGGACACCGCGGACTTAGACTTGCAGTAACATATCCAGAAATTGCAGTTATGCAAACAAAGGCTGTTATTGAAGCCGCTATCGAAGTTGCAAAAGAAGAGGGATATGAAGTTGTTCCAGAGATTATGATTCCTCTCACTTGCGACAGCAGAGAATTTAAGTATGTTAAAGACATCGTTACATCAACTGCTGACAAGATTATCGCTGACAAGAAAGTTGATATGCACTACAAAGTTGGAACAATGATCGAAATTCCACGTGCTGCAATTACTGCTGACGAAATTGCAAAAGAGGCACAATTCTTCTCATTTGGAACAAACGACCTCACACAGATGACATTTGGATTCTCTCGTGATGATGCTGGTAAGTTCCTTGACACTTACTATGAAAAGAAGATTTTTGAATCTGACCCATTTGCTCGTCTTGACCAAAATGGCGTTGGTAAACTTGTTCGTATCGCTTCTGAACTTGGAAGAAGCACACGTCCAGATATCAAACTTGGTATCTGCGGTGAACACGGCGGAGATCCATCTTCTGTTGAATTCTGCCACAGAATTGGACTCACTTATGTATCTTGCTCACCATACCGTGTGCCAATCGCAAGACTTGCTGCTGCTCAGGCAAGCATTAAGTTCCCAAGAAAATAAAAATAGAATATTTAAGAAAGAAGAACTTATCTATTAGGTTCTCTTCTTTCGTGTAATAAAAAAAGGGTTGCAAAACTGCAATCCTTTTTTTATTGCTAAATAATAAGTTCCACATCACCACACAGCACATCAAAATAGGAAAAAGTTTGCAACTTTTCGTCTTGCGTCTTTATCGTGAATACGCTTGGATAGATATCTTTAATAGTTGCATTTATTGTGTCTATCTTCTTTCTTCCTCGGTTTATGTTCATCAAAACGCTCTGCCCACGCAGTTCTGTTATTCTTTTCTTTACATCGTCAAATTCTCGCAATATCTTTCTCATAATGCTCCTTATTTAATTGTTATTGACAACTAAAAAATTTTTTAAACAAAAAGTTCTAAGCGGCATCGCTGCAAAGTATATTATAGTAGTTTTGATTTTGGAGGGGTTATGGCGTTTGAAAAGAATAAATTTAAGGTTGTGCAAAAGAAAAAACTTGCAAAAAGCACGCTAAATGTCGAATGCAACGTAAATACAGAGGCGGAAATTGACAAGGTGCTTTCGGTGTCTTATTGTGCAAGTGTGGAAAATACCGAAACGCAGAACGGCGTGGTAAATTTTAGCGGAAACATCGATTTGTCTCTGCTCTGTCAAACGATAGATGGCGAGGTGGTTGCGGTAAACTCTGTTTGCCCATTTGCCTCTAAACTTGAAGACGACAAGATAACTGCCGAAAGCAAAGTTGACGTCGATTGCGATATCGAAAGTTACAACCTTGACTTAGTTACGGCGTCGTCTGTTAAGGTTACGTGCGTTTTGCAGCAGTCAGGAACTATCGTTTTAAGCAAGGATATTGAAACGGTTGAACCGGCAGACGAAACAATCTGCACCAAAAGAGGAGAGATTCCACTTTGTGCTTTTATTGGCAAAAATGCGGAGCAATTTAATGTAGAAAGCGAGATTTCGATAAAAGAAGAGGTCGTAAAGGTCGTTTCGTGCGAGAGTTGTGTGTCAGTTAAAGAAGTTGAAAGCGGAATCGATTTTGTTTCAGTTGCCGGTGAGGTTTTAAGCAGAGTGGTATACTTTACGGCTAACGAAAAATACGAAACTGTGTCGATAAGCGAACAGTTTAAAGAGGAAGTGGAACTCTCTGGAGTAACTCGCGAGAGCATAAGTCTAGGCAAAGCGTGTATAAAAAATAGAGAAGTAAGGTGTGAAACAGAGAACTTAGACAAAGGTGTAAGCCTAAAAATAACCACGCCGGTTGTTATAAAAGTGAGCGCGTGCGAAAAGAAAAGCGTTGAAATCGTGCAAGATTTATACAGCACAAAACAAGAACTTGCCGTTTCGACAGAGTCCTTTGAGATGACAAGAGATCTTGGCGGCGACTACTTTGAGGCAAAGATAGATGGCAGTTTAAACTTAGACGAAAATTCTCCTCGCATCGACAAAGTTTTATTCGTTGCTGGAACAAATCTCTATCTTTCAAATTCCTACAAGCAAGGCGACGAGGTGTTTATCGAAGGAATAGCCAAAGCAAATGTCGTCTACCTAAATGACGAAGTTGGAAATAGATCAGCAACAATTGAAATTCCATTTGTTGTAAACAACAAGTGCAGTGCTGACTTAGATGATAATGATATTCAAATTACCACGCAGGCGACTTTGTGCGACGTAGATATCATAGCAAAGAAAGGAAGAGATCTATATTTTGATGCGAGATTAAAGATAAAACTAGACTACTACGCTGACGAAGTGTCTGCACTAATTTCAAACGTCGAACTAGGCGAGGAGGAGATTGAAAGGGATAGCCAAATCGAAGTTATCTTTGCAAAAGAAGGAATGACCTCGTGGGAGATTGCAAAGAAAAACAACATCAGGGAAGAACTTTTAGTTGCGCAAAATCCAGAAGTTGCCTTTCCACTTACAAAAGATGAAAAGATAATTGTTTATTTTCAAAAGTAAAAAAACAAAACGCCAACCATAGAAAATCGCTTTAAAAAATAAAGCGATTTTCTATTTTTTAATAAAAATACAATAAAAATCGTCAAAAAATTAGGCTTAAAGCGATAATTTTTGTAAAAAATAAAATTATGAGATATTTACTTGCAGTTTTAAGTTTTTTGATTCTCGCTGGATTGCTGTTTTTTTGCGGAGATTTTTATATCGACTACGAAGAAAGCGCATCAGCAAGCAGTGTTTCTGTTTGTGTAAAAAGTGAGGACAACTTTTTTTCAAATTGTAATAATATTGAAAAAATTGGGAAAGTATAAATATTGTCATAAAAGGAGAAAAAATGAAAAAAAGAGTTTTATCGCTTTTGTTTGCCATACTTTTTATCTTTGTCGGCTTCGGTGTGGTAACAACAGGAATCTATGCGTATAACAATGTAAGCATTGCAGAAGCGGCACTTAGCAAAAATCAAATTGTGCTGGTGCAGACTAGACTTAAAAATTGGGGATATTACACAGGCGCAGTTGATGGAATTTACGGTTCAAAAACAAAAGAAGCAGTAAAGAAATTTCAAAAGAAAAATGGGCTTGCAGTTGACGGCATTGTTGGACCAAAAACTGCAGCGGCAATAGGCTTTACATATTCATCCACCACAACAAGCAACAGTGTTTCAAGTAACGACCTTTATCTTCTTGCAAAGTGCGTTTATGCCGAGGCGCGCGGAGAGAGTTATACTGGGCAAGTTGCTGTGGCGGCGGTTATTTTGAACAGAGTAAAAAGTTCAAAATTTCCTAACACAATTGCTGGGGTAATCTATCAGCCTTATGCCTTTACATCGGTTGCAGATGGGCAAATAAACCTAACTCCAAATCAAACAGCAATAAATGCAGCACAAGACGCGCTGAATGGCTGGGATCCATCTTATGGCAGTTTGTATTACTATAATGCGAAAACTGCAACAAGTTCTTGGATATTTTCAAGAAAAACGGTTACCACTATTGGAAATCACGTCTTTGCAATTTAAGGAGGGGGTATGGCAGAAAATACACAAAAAATAACCGAAAATCGAGGTAAAAAACTCGAAAATTCAAATAATAAACTAAAAAAACAGAACAAAGCGTTTAAAGGTGCAGTCATCGGGCTTGCAATAACTGCCGGCGTGCTGGGGCTTTCAAGTGGTGCTCTTGGCATTGCCTTAGCGGTTGATATGCACGAAAAAGAGGGCTATACAACGCAACTAGAAAATATTTATGAAAAGAATTATTACGAACTAATCGACAATGTAAACACCATAGACACCGAGATGAGCAAAGTGCTTACAACAAACGATTCTGCATATCAAGCAAAGTTGCTTACCGATGTTTCAAATATTTCAAAAAATATGCAAAATAACATTTCAAATTTGCCAATTACTGGTGAAAATATCGCAGAAAATGTAAAATTCATAAATCAACTCTCTGGATACACCGAGATTTTGGAAGAAAGGCTTAAAAAGGGCGAAAAGTTGACCGAAGAAGAACTTGGCACTCTTAACGAACTTCATATCACACTGGCTGAAATGAAAGACAACTTAAATGCAATCGCAGAAAGTATGCGATACGGCTATAGCATACTTGAAGCGAGCAAGAAGATGAATGGTGATATGAACAACTTTTCAATCGAATTTGACAAGATAAAAAGCGTAGATGTAAGTTATCCAACGATGATTTATGACGGCCCATTCTCCGATTCGGTGGTCGATAAAAAGGTGGTTGGAATTTCTGGAAAGGAAATTTCAAAGGAAGATGCAGCGGATATGCTTAAAACTTACTTCAAAGATGCAAAAATAAAATACGTGGGCGACACTGTTGGAAATTTTGTAACATACAACTTTGAAGTAGAAAGTAACGGAGTTGGTTTTGTGCAAGTTACAAAAATCGGCGGCCACGTTCTTACGATAAGCGGAAACAAGGAAAGCGAATCGAAAAAGATATCGCTAAAAGATGGAGAGAAAATTGCGACAAACTTTGTTGAAAAGAATGGCATAAAGGGTGTAAGTGTAGTTTGGAGCGATGTTTTAAAAAATCAAGCGTATTACAACATTGCACCGGTGATAGATGGCATAATAATTTACCCAGATTTGATAAAGGTTAAGGTTGACCTTGAAAATGGCGATGTTGTTGGGTATGACGCAATGAGTTATTACACAAATCACAAGGAAAGAACACTTGTTAAGCCAGAGAAGATAAATGCAGAAATTCCAAGTGAATTTTCGGTGAAAAAGTCAAGGCTTGTGCTTGCGCCATTGGATTATAACAGAGAAGTTTTGTGCTATGAATATGAATGCACAAAGGAAAACGACACCTATTATTTTTACTTTAATGCATATTCGGGGCAGCAGGAGAACATTTTAAAGGTTGTGCAAACCGAAGATGGTTCAAAACTTATGTAAAACAAAAAAAACATATCTCTAGGATATGTTTTTTTGTTGATTATTTAGTTTTGTTCGCTTGCAAGTGCTTTCTCATATTCGGCAAGAATCTTTGCTTTCAAACTTTCTCTCACTTCAGTCTTGATTGGGTGAACGATGTCTTTAAACTCGCCATCATTAGACTTTCTGCTTGGCATTGAAAGGAAATAACCATCTTTACCATTGATGACTTTGATGTCGTGAACGACAAGTTCATCGTCAATAGTTATAGATGCAACCGCTTTGAGTTTTTCGTTGTTGTTTACAAGTCTTACTCTAATGTCTGTAATATTCAACTTCCCTAACCTTCCTTTTTTAGATTAACCAACTTTTACTGGTCATAATTATTATACCATATACAAAAAATAAATCAAAAGATTTTAACATATTGACAAAGATTTTTTTTAGTTCATAAAAAGAGAGTATGAGATACTATTTTATTGGCATAGGCGGCATTTCGATGAGCGCACTAGCGCTGCTTTTAAAAAGCAAGGGAGAGTATGTGAGTGGAAGCGACATATCTGCCGAGCGCGAGGAGATGTTTAAGAGAAATGGCATAAAATTTTTCTTAAATAAGGGGAAAAACAAGCAAAAATACGAAGAAATACGCCTTGCAGATGTGGTAATTTATAGTTCGGCAATTTCTAGCGAAGATAATGAGTTGTTGTTTGCAAAGAGTATAGGCAAAAAAATAATGAAACGCGGAGAACTTTTAGGCGCAATTTCTAGGGATTATAAAAGGGTTGTTGCTGTTGCAGGATCGCACGGAAAAACGACGACAACCGGGCTTATTTATAATATATTAAAGGTGGCAAACAGAAAACCAACTCTTCATATAGGCGGAATGCTTGTCGAAGAGGGAACAAATCTTGTTGTTGGAGAAAAGGAATATTTTGTTACAGAGGCGTGTGAATATTGCGACAATTTTTTGTATCTAAATCCTACGCTTTTGGTGGTTACAAATATAGAGCCGGAACACCTTGACTATTTTAAAACCTTTGACAGAGAGTTAAAGTCTTATGACAAACTAAAAAAGCAGAGCAAAATTGTCGTGTCAAAAGATGACAGCATAAAAGCAGAAAATATTTTCCACGACCAAGAGGGGAAATTGAATTTTACGCTGGTAAATGGAAAAGAAAAGACAAATTTAAAGGTGCAAATATGTGAAGATGTCAACACAGAAAACATCATCTACGCATATAGGGCGTGTAAGATTTTAGGCGTTTCGAAGGGCGATATTTTGCGCGGAATTGAAAGTTTTAAGGGCGTTAAAAATAGGTTCGAACGAGTGCAGATTCAAAAATTTGACGATGTTGTTTTTGACTATGCGCACCACCCAACTGAGATAAAAAACACAATAAAAGCAGCAAAAAACATCTTTTCTAACAGAAAAATTGTCTTTATTTTTCAACCGCACACCTATTCGCGCACAAAAAATTTGCTAAAAGAGTTCGTCGAGGTGCTAAGCGGAGAAGATGTTGTGCTTTTTAAAACATACGCGGCAAGAGAGAAAGAGAGTATGGGAACAAGCGCGAGGGAACTTGCCGAAATATTAAAAAAGATAAACAAATCCGTCTGCTATTTTGCAAGCGTAGAAGTGATGCTTAGGCATTTAGAAAAAAAGTATGATAAAAACAGTGTTTTGGTGTTTGTTGGAGCGGGAAATTTGAGAGAAAAATTAGAAAAAATAGGCTTTTTAACATAAATACACACCTAAAATCAAAAATCACATAGAATGATATTATGATATTCATACATAAAGGGAGCAAGATTTTTTATCGATTTTTTGACCGAAAAAGCAAGGTGGTAGATGTATATTTGCACGGTTGGGCAAATGACCATAAGTCGCTTTTGTTCTGCAAGGATTGCACGGAAAATTCGGCACTGTTTGTTGACTTTCCACCCTTTGGAAAAAGCGATAAAAAGATAGAAGATTGGACTATTTTTTCTTATGCAACAATGGTAATGTCGCTGTGCGAGCATTTGTCGATAAAAAAAGTCAATTTGATAGGCCATTCGTTTGGCGGAAGAGTGGCAATTTTGTGTGCAACTTTTTGTAAAACAAGGGTAAAGAAACTTGTGCTTGTCGATAGTGCCGGGGTTAAGCCTAAAAGAGGCATAAAATACTACTTCAAAGTGCTTACATACAAACTTAAAAGAAAGTTGAGGTTAAATACACAGGATTGTGGCAGCGAAGATTATCGTGCTTTGCCAGAAAATATGAAAGTGATATTCAAAAACATAGTAAATTTGCATTTAGACGAGTATTTAGCAAGCATAGAAGCAAAAACTCTTATTATTTTTGGCAAAAATGATAAAACAACTCCACTTTATATGGCACGCCGCTTAAACAAAAAGATTAAAAACAGCAAACTTGTTTTGCTAAATGGTGGGCATTTTGCTTTCAATGACGACCGATACACCTTTTTGAATGAATTACACAAATTTTTAAAGGAGTAGGCTATGGCTGTTGTTTATTCGATTCTGTGTTCTTTGGTGATTTCCATTCTTATTTTGCCGGCAACAAAGGTCTATCAACTTGAAAATTATAAGATAAAAAAGACATTAAAAAAAATAATATCTTTTGACTTAGCAAATGGCGATAAAAATAAATTAAAACTCACAAATAGAATAAAAAGATTCCTATTTTGCGTATTTTTAGTATTTTTTTTAATATTTTTAATTATTTTTTCGATAAAAATAAAAATTTATTTAAAAATTATTTTAATTTTGCTTGCTGTAGTTTTTTTGCCGATATTTTTCCTATTAGCGCACCTTTTGGATTTGCCTATAGAGGAAGGCATTAAAAGAAGTTACATACGCAAGGCGAAAAAGAAACTAAACGCGCTGAAATGTAAAAAGATTGCAATAACTGGAAGTTTTGGTAAGACCACTACAAAAAATTTCCTCTTTCAAATACTATCAAAAAAGTTTAAAGTTTGCATCACGCCTAAAAGTTACAACACTCCTATGGGTGTTTGTATGACCATACTAGACAAACTAGCAGAAGATGACGACTTTTTTGTCGTTGAAATGGGTGCAAGGCAGAGAGGAGATATCGATTACCTTTGCAAGATGGTTGGCGTCGACTATGGAATAATCACTGCGGTTGGAAATTGCCACATCGAAACATTCAAAACGCTTGAAGCGGTTGAAAACACAAAAGCAGAACTTTGCGACAATACAAACAACTTTGTCGTGATAAATGGAAGCAACAAATCTGGGATAAAGATATACGAGCGGTGCAAGAAAAAGAAATATCTTGTCTGCAAAGAAAATTCATTTGCGTATGTGCAAGATGTGAAGATAAAAGATAACAAAACATATTTTAATCTGTTTATCGATAATAAAATGGTGAAAACACACACAAATTTGCTTGGAAAAGGAAATATCGACAACATAACAACGGCGGCAGCACTTTGTTACCTTTTGGGTGTTAGTTTGTTTGACATCGACAATGGTATAAGGGAGTTAAAGCCGATTGCGCACAGGCTGGAGGTGATAAGAGGCCACTGCACAGTCATCGACGATTCATACAATAGCAACTTTGATGGTTTTTGTGAGGCGCTTGAAATATTGAAATCGTTTGGTGGCAGAAAGATTCTTGTAACGCCCGGAATGGTCGAACTAGGAAAGATGCAATATGAGCAAAACTACAAAATTGGCGAGCAGATTGCAAGTTGTTGCGACATTGTGATTGTTATGAACAAGGTGAACAACATTGCCTTAACTAATGGCATCAAAAAGGGCGGTTTTGAGGGCGACATCTATTACGCATACACCCGCTTAGAGCAGAAAAATTTGCTTAAAGAGATAATCAAAAAAGACGATGTTGTGCTGTTTGAAAATGATTTGCCAGACAACTATCGCTAATTAACATCGCCTTGCAAAGTTTCATAGAATATATAGAAGGTAGATATGAAGAAAAATGTTTTAGTTTTGTATGGGGCGGAGAGCGTTGAGCACGATATTTCAATCATAACGGCGCTTCAAGCAATGCAGCACTTTGATAGGGAAAAATACAATATGATTCCGGTGTATATCGGCAGAGATGGGAAATGGTATATCGCGGAGAACTTGTTAGACAAAAAGATATACACCAATTTTGATGAGCGGGCAGAAAAAATTAAAACGGCGTCGCTTGAAGTTGGCACGGCAAACTTGATAATAAAAAAGCGAAACAAATTTAAAGAGAGCATAAAAATCGATTTTGCCCTTCTTTGCACTCACGGAAGAATTGGAGAAGATGGTTCTTTGCAAGGTATGTTTGAATGCGCACATATTCCATATTCAAGTTCAAATGTAAGATCGTGCGCGCTTGCTATGGACAAAATTTTTATGAAAGATGTTCTGGTGTCGAGGGAGATACCAAATGTCAAATATCTCGCAGTTAACTATGAAGAGTATAAAAGGGAGGAAAAGAAATATCTTTTGCAGGTTGCAAGCAAACTTAAATTTCCGGTGATAATAAAGCCATCAAATTTAGGAAGTTCGATTGGCATCAAGATTTGCAAAGATAAGGAGTCCTTTGGGAAAGCGATGGAGTATTGCGCGCAGTTTGATAAAAGAATTTTGGTTGAAAGGTTCGTTGAGGACTTTGAAGAGTATAATTGTGCAGCGATGCAGATGAACGGCGCAGTAAAAATATCGAACATACAAAAGGTGGAAAATAAGGAAGAGATTTTTACCTTTGAAGATAAATACCTAAAAGAAAGCAAAAATGCAAAGACAAAAATTGAAGCAAGTTTATCAAAAAAAATAAAGGATCTCACGGCAAAAGTCTATCAAATTTTTGACTGCAAAGGCGTGGTGCGCGTTGACTTTATTTTCGATAAAAAAGATAGAACTCTCTATGTAAACGAGTTAAATTCAATACCAGGCTCTTTGGCGTTCTACCTTTTTAAAGACCTAAGTTTTAAGGACGTTTTAAACTGCCTTATTGAAGAAGGGTTAAATGGCAAAGAGAAAGAAAATTTTGTAACAGCCTATGACAGCAAAGCCTTAGAGGTGTTTGAAAATTTGAATTTTGCTAAAAAGTAAATTGGAAAAAATAAATTTTTCAAACACTTGACATCTTTCGCGCTATAATGCTATAATTTCAAACGTATATTAAATGTGAAAGGTGGTGAGAAAGTTGACAACAGTCAAGGTTGGCGAGAACGAAAATCTAGAAAGCGCTCTTAAACGTTTCAAGAGAAAGTGCCAAAAAGACGGCATCATTGGCGATATTAGAAAGAAAGAAGCCTATGAAAAACCAAGCGTTAAACGTAAGAAGAAGAGCGAGGCTGCTAGAAAAAGAGCGAGAAAAAGAGGTTAATTGATTTTTATCACTTTTTTAAATAAAACACAGGTTGATGCCTGTGTTTTTTGTTTGCTGTTTAATTTTATTTGCTGTTTTAAGTAGCGATATGTTAAAATGTAAATATGGAAAAATATGACATCTCAGGGCTAAACGAAGAGCAGAAAAGGGCGCTTTTTGACACGGAAGGTGTGGTGCTTGTTACAGCGGGTGCAGGGTCGGGGAAGACTCGTCTTTTGACGCATAGAATTTGTCATTTGATTCTTGACAAACACATTTCGCCATACAACATTCTTGCCATTACTTTTACAAACAAAGCGACAAATGAGATGAAAACGCGCGTTGAAGAGATGTGCAGCGGAGATATATGGATATCAACTTTCCACTCGATGTGCGTGAAAATTTTAAGACGAGAGATTGACGTTTTCAGCGGCTACAATCAAAACTTTACCATCATCACTGAAACGGACAGAGATAGGATTATTAAAGATATTTGCAAAGAACAAAATGTCGAAGAAGACGAAGTTAGCAAGATAACAAAACACCTTGACAACATAAAAAACAAAGGGCTAGATGTCGAAGAATATTTTAACTCTGTTATGGAGTTTGGAAATCGCGTTAATCTTACGATATATGCGCGCATAATAAATATGTATAACGAAAGATTGCGCACAAACAACTGCTTAGATTTTGACGACTTACTAAACAAAACCTACTTACTTTTTAAAAACTATCCAAAGATTTTAAACAAGTATGCTGAGCGTTTTAGGTATGTGCTTGTCGATGAATTTCAGGACACAAACTTGGTGCAGTATAGGTTGATAAAACTGCTTACTTCGGTGTGGGGCAATCTGTTTGTCGTTGGCGACGAAGACCAGTGCATATACTCTTGGCGCGGAGCAAACTTTAAAAATATCTTCGACTTAAAAAACGACTATCAAGATGTTAAGATATACAAACTTGAAAGAAATTATCGTTCAAGTAAAAACATATTAAACATTGCCAACAATGTGATTTCTAACAACACCGAAAGACTGGATAAATCGCTGTGGACGGAGAAAGATAACGGCGCGCCACCAGTTGTGTATGAGGCGTTTGATGAAAGAGATGAGGCGATGTTTATTGCGCGCGAGATAGAAAACTTGGTGTGCCAAGGTTATTCCTACAGCGACTTTGCAATTTTGATGCGCCTAAACGCTCTGTCAAGGCCGATTGAAGAGGGGTTGTTAAGTTTTGAAATCCCATACAAACTTTATGGCGGACAGAAGTTTTACGAGAGGGCGGAAATAAAAATCTTGCTTGCATATTTAAGTATATTTGTCAATCCAAACGATGGAATATCGCTGGAAAAGGTTATCAACTTCCCTAAACGCGGAATTGGTGATGTTGCAATTAAAAATCTAAATCAAGAAGCACAACAAAGTGGATATTTCTCTCTTCTTTCATATATGCTCAGCAACAAATTTGAATTTTCAAAGTATTATTCCAAACTAGAAACATTTGTAAAGGCGTATGTAAAAAACAAAGAAGTTTTGGATAAAATATCACTAAGCGAGTTTGTTAAGGGCGTTGTAAAAGACTTTGGAATAGGCATTGCGTATGCCGGCAAAGATGAAGAAAGCGTCAACAGACAGACGAATATCGATAGTTTTATCGTTTCCATCGAAGAATATGAAAAAGACAACGAAAATGCCACCCTAGAAGACTATCTTGCTATGGTTGTGCTTAGAAGCGACCAAGACGACATTGAGGGCGACGGCTTTGTTGCTGTTTCGACGATACACGCAGTTAAGGGGCTTGAATTTAAGGTGGTGTTTGTGGTTGCGCTTGAAGAGGGAGTCTTTCCACTTAAAAGGGCAATGGATTCACGCTCAGAACTTGAAGAGGAACGCAGGCTTATGTATGTGGCAGTTACTAGAGCGGAAGAAAAAATATACCTTACGCACGTTTCAAAGAGATATATGTATGGAAAGTCAAACTACCAATCGGAGAGCAGATTTTTAAAGGAATTAAATATTGTCGACGAAAGGACTCCGGCACTTAGAAAAGTGGCAATTCCAGAGCGCAAAAAAGACGACTTTTTCTTAGACGACAAAGACGAAATTTTTGAATCGGGCTATAAGGTGGGAGAAAGAGTTTTTCATCAAAGATTTGGAGAGGGGGAGATTATCGAAATTTCTCCAGACGGCTTTGTTGGAAAAATTGACTTTGACGATGTTGGAGTGAAAGAACTTATGCTAAACGTAGCAAAACTTGAAAGGGTAAAAGATGATGAATAAGCAAGAACGAATGGAGTATCTCATCAAAGAGATAACAAAACACAACAAAAATTATTACGAACTCGACAACCCTACAATTTCGGACGCAGAGTATGACAAACTTTATTACGAACTTGTCGACCTTGAAAAGGAACTTGGAACATTGCCAAATTCTCCAACGCAGAGAGTGGGCGGTGATGTGCTTGATAAGTTTGTGAAAAAGCGCCACACTGTTAGACTTTATTCTATGAACAAGGTGAGAGATTTTAATGACCTTGAAAACTTTATGGCAGATTTAGCAAAGTATCAAAAAAATCCAACCTTTAGTTTGGAATATAAGTTTGACGGACTCACCCTTGTTTTGGAGTATGAAAACGGAGTATATAAATCGGCAACAACTCGCGGAAACGGAGAGATTGGCGAAGATGTAACCGAGCAAGTTAGAACGATAAGAAGTGTTCCTCTTGTTGTGCCTTTTAAAGGGCATTTGATTGTGCAGGGCGAGGGAATGATGACGCTTAAGTCGTTTAACGCCTACAACAAAAAGGCCTCCGAGCCACTTAAAAATCCAAGAAACGGCGTGGCAGGTGCGATAAGAAATCTTGACCCTAAGGAAACGAAGAATAGAAACTTAGATTGTTTCTGCTATGCAATTTTGCTGTGTGAGGGCAGAGAGTTTAAATCGCAAGAAGAGATGCACAACTTTTTGATTGAAAATGGGTTCTTGACCGGAGATTTCTTTAAGATTGTAAAGTCTGCTAAGGAAGCGGAAGAGATAATAAACGAGATCGACAAAGTCAAAGATAAACTAAACATTATGATCGATGGAATGGTGCTTAAACTTAACGAAACAGCAATGCGCGAAGAGATAGGCTACACAAACAAATTTCCAAAGTGGGCGATTGCATATAAGTTTGAAGCGGTTGAAATTTCCACGATGCTTGAAGATGTTTTGTGGCAGGTTGGAAGAACGGGGAAGGTTTCGCCAATCGCAGTTTTAAATCCGGTTGAACTTGCCGGTGCAACAATTACAAGGGCAACGCTAAACAACATTGAAGATATAAAGAAAAAGGGAGTTATGAAAAACTCGAGGGTGTTCATACGACGCTCTAACGAGGTTATTCCAGAAGTTTTAGGGCTCGCCGAAAAATACGAGAACTCACAGGTTATAGATGCGCCAGAAGTTTGTCCAAGTTGTGGAAGTAAACTTGTAAGGCGCGGTCCTTTGCTATATTGCAAAAACAGAGACGGTTGCCAGGAGCAGATTATCGCAAGACTAACTCATTTTGTCGAAAGAGAGGCGTTCAACATCGAAGGACTTTCGGACAAAACACTGCTTCAACTCTATCACAACTTAAACGTGTGCGAATTTTCCGACCTATACACGCTTAAAGTGGAAGATTTGCTAAAACTAGATAAATTTAAAGAGAAAAAAGCGGGAAACATAATAAAATCGATTGAAAATTCAAAGAAGATTCCACTAAACAAATTTATCTACGGAATAGGTATCATTGAAGTTGGCGTTAAAACTGCAAGGGATTTGGCAAAGCGCTTCAAGACCTTTGACAAATTCAAAAATGCCTCTTATGAAGATTTGTTATCTGTCGAAGATGTTGGAACGGTTATTGCACAGAACATAGTGGACTATTTTGCAGACACCGATAATGTTGCCGAAATCGAAAAACTCTTCTCCTTAGGGGTAACCATCGAAAATGAGGCGCAAGAGGAGAGCAATCTGCTTAATGGCGCAGTGTTTGTGCTGACCGGAACGCTGAAGAACTTTTCACGAGGGGAGATGAGCGAACTTATCGAGAAGAATGGAGGAAAGACCTCTAGTTCTGTTTCAAAAAACACCGATTATGTGCTTGCCGGTGAGGAGGCGGGCAGTAAACTTGAAAAAGCAAAGGCGCTGGGTGTGAAGATAATCGGCGAAGAAGATATTTTGAAGATGCTAAATATGAAAGCGGAATCTTAAAACTTAACTTTCTGTTTTTGTTGCGTAGCAATCTTATTTAAGAAGACTTTTCTTTTATCACGGGCAAACCACCCGTGATATCTCTTTTATATATGTGCGATAATATTTATGAAATAGTTTTATAAAATGCTTGACACTGCAAGGCGATATGCGTATAATTAGGGTATGTTTCGTTGTCGGGAACATATGCGCATAGCATAAACAAACAGCAGGTGGCAGGAAACTGTTTCACCGATTTGAAAACTCTTCAAAGTTGCCTTAGGCAATCGTGCTGTTCATGTTTACCAATAAGCATATTTTCGAGGCACGGAATTTTCGTGCCTTTTTTAATGACGTATCGACAGCGTCTAAGCACAAAATCCATTCAAGATTTAAAACTGAAAATTCTACTAAAAGGAGAAAGATATGCCTACATTTAACCAGTTAGTTAGAAAAGGTCGCAAAACTTTTGAGGAAAAGAAAAAAGCCCCACTTCTTGATGGTTGCCCACAAAAGCGTGGTGTTTGCCTTTCTGTAAGAACCGCAACACCTAAAAAGCCTAACTCTGCTCTTCGTAAAATTGCCAGAGTTAAACTTTCAAACAGCCAAGAAGCAACTTGCTACATTCCTGGTATTGGACACAACCTTCAAGAGCACAGCGTTGTTCTAGTTCGTGGCGGACGTGTTAAGGACCTTCCTGGTGTGCGTTATCACATCATAAGAGGAACTCTTGATACCGCTGGAGTTGCAAACAGAAAGCAAGGCCGTTCAAAATATGGCGCAAAAAGACCAAAGAAGTAATAATAGAAATTAAAAAAAGGAGATACTAATAATGCCAAGAAGAAATCGTCCTGTCAAGATCGAAGTTCTACCTGATCCATTATACAAAAACACGGTTGTTGCTAAACTTACAAACCAAGTTATGATGAGCGGTAAGAAAGGTCTTGCACAGAGAATAGTATACAGCGCTTTTGATATTATCAAAGAGAAAACCGGCTTAGAACCTCTTGATGTTTGCCTCACGGCGATCGAAAACGTTAAGCCAATGCTCGAAACCAAGGGACGCAGAGTTGGTGGTGCTACTTACCAAGTTCCTATGGAAATTAGACCAGAAAGAAGACAAACTCTTGCAATTCGTTGGATTGTTACAAATGCAAGAAAGAGAACTGGCGAGCGCAATATGGACGCCAAACTTGCTGGCGAACTTATGGACGCATATAACAATACTGGCGCATCAATCAAAAAGAGAGATGAGATGCACAGAATGGCAGAAGCAAACAAGGCGTTTGCTCACTATAAGTGGTAATTTTATACCAACTTAACTTGCCTTAGATTAAAATATTTTTGTCTAGGGAATATTAAAAAAAGATAAATCTTCTGCAATATGCAGATTAAAGGAGAAATAAATGGCTACCGATTTAAAAATGGTAAGAAATGTTGGTATTATGGCACACATTGATGCCGGAAAAACTACCACAACCGAAAGAATACTATTTTATACCGGAAAAAATCACAAAATCGGAGAAGTTCACGATGGTGAGGCTACTATGGACTGGATGGTTCAGGAACAGGAAAGAGGTATCACAATTACCTCTGCCTGCACAACTTGCTTCTGGAAAGGCCATAAGATTAACATCATCGACACTCCAGGACACGTTGACTTTACAGTTGAAGTAGAACGCTCTCTTAAGGTTCTTGATGGTGCCGTTCTTGTGCTTAGTGCACGTGATAAGGTTCAACCACAAACCGAAACAGTTTGGCGTCAATCTTCAAAATATAAAGTTCCAACCATTATCTATGTCAACAAAATGGACAGAGATGATGCAAACTTCTTCGCTTGTGTAGATTCTATTAGAGATAGATTAAAAACAAAACCTCTTCCAATTCAAATGCCAATCGGCTCTGCTGACACATTTACAGGAATTATCGATATCCTCACTATGAAAGCAGAAATTTATGAAGACGACTTAGGAAAGGTTTTTGATGTAACAGAAATTCCAGATGCTTACAAAGCAGAAGCACAAAAACTTCACGATGAAGTTGTTGAAATGATCGTTGAAACAGACGACGCTTTGCTTTCTAAGTATTTTGAAGGAGAAGAAATTTCTCTTGAAGAACTTAAAGCAGCAATTAGAAAGGGAACAATCGCAAGAGCGTTCACACCTGTTCTTTGCGGTTCTTCTTATAAGAACAAGGGTGTTCAAATGTTACTTGATGCAATGGTTGAATATCTTCCATCACCTCTTGATGTAGATCACATCGAAGGTGTTAACCCAGAAAGTGGCGAAACAGAAACAAGAGCACCAAGTGAAGATGCTCCATTTGCAGGACTTGCATTTAAGATTATGACAGACCCTTATGTTGGTCGTCTTGCATTCTTTAGAGTTTACTCTGGAAAACTTGTTGCAGGAAGTTATGTTTACAACTCTAACAAGGGTGAAAAGGAAAGAGTTGGAAGACTTATCCGTATGCACGCTAACCAAAGAGAAGAAATAAAAGAAGTTGGGGCAGGAGATATTGCCGCAATCGTTGGACTTAAGGATACCATCACCGGTGAAACACTTTGCGATGAAAAGAATCCAATCGTGCTTGAAAGTATGGAATTCCCAGACCCAGTTATTCGTGTTGCTATTGAACCTAAAACAAAGGCAATGCAAGAGAAGATGGTTCTTGCTCTTGTTAAACTTGCTGAAGAAGACCCAACTTTCAAAACATACACCGATCAAGAAACTGGACAAACAATCATCGCCGGAATGGGCGAACTTCACCTTGAAATTATCGTTGACAGACTTTTAAGAGAGTTTAAAGTTGATGCAAATGTTGGTGCTCCACAAGTTGCATACAAAGAAACAATCAAGAAGAAAGCACACGCAGAAGGTAAGTTTATCCGCCAAAGCGGTGGTAAAGGTCAATACGGACACTGCGTTATCGACATCGAACCAGTTCCTGCTGGAACAGAACTTACTGACGCAGAGAGATTTGTTGATAAAACTGTTGGTGGATCGATTCCAAAAGAATATATCCAACCAGTTTTCAACGGAATCAAAGAAGCAGCAAAGAATGGTGTTCTTGCTGGTTACGAACTTGTTGACTACAAGATTACACTTCTTGATGGTTCTTATCACGAAGTTGACTCTTCGGAAATGGCATTTAAGATTGCCGGATCTATGGCATTTAGAGATGGCTGTATGAAGGCTGATCCAGTTTTGCTTGAACCTATTATGAAAGTTCAAGTTGAACTGCCAGATGAATATCTTGGAACAGTAATGGGCAACATAACTTCTCGTCGTGGTGTTCTTACTGGAAACGAAACACGTCCAGGCGTTCAAATTGTTAACGCTGAAGTTCCTCTTGGAGAAATGTTTGGTTATGCAACTGACTTGCGTTCTCAAACACAAGGACGTGGAAACTTCACTATGGAATTCTTAAAGTATAGCGAAGTTCCAAGAAACATTGCTGAAGGTATCATCGGCAAAAATAAAAAGGCTAACTAATTTTAAAAATTTGTAAAAATGTTTAAAAAATGTTTGGACTTTTAAAATAAATATGATATCATTATCAAGTAGAAATTAAAAAGGAGAATTTTAAAATGGCTACAGAAAAATTTGATAGATCAAAACCACACGTTAACGTTGGTACTATTGGTCACGTTGACCATGGTAAAACTACATTAACAGCAGCGATCACAATGTATTGTGCTGCCAGAGGTCTTGCTCAACAAATGAGATATGACGAAATTGATAAAGCGCCAGAAGAAAAAGCACGTGGAATCACAATTAACACTGCTCACGTTGAATATCAAACAGACAAACGTCACTATGCTCACGTTGACTGCCCAGGACACGCTGACTACGTAAAGAACATGATTACTGGTGCTGCTCAAATGGACGGCGCAATCCTTGTTGTTGCCGCTACTGATGGACCAATGCCTCAGACAAGAGAACACATTCTTCTTGCTAGACAGGTTGGTGTTCCATACATCGTTGTTTTCATGAACAAAACAGATCAAGTTGACGATCCAGAACTTATCGAACTTGTTGAAATGGAAATCAGAGAACTTCTTACAGAATACGGATTCCCAGGAGACACAACTCCAATTATCAAGGGATCTGCTCTTAAGGCTCTTGAGGCTGCTCAGGCTGGAAACATTTCTGATCCTGCTTGCACATGCATCAAGGAATTGCTCGATGCTATCGACGCATATATTCCTGAACCACAAAGAGATGTTGATAAACCATTCTTAATGCCAGTTGAAGACGTTTTCACAATCACAGGTCGTGGAACAGTTGCAACAGGTAGAGTAGAGAGAGGTGTTGTTCATCTTAATGACACAGTTGAAATCGTAGGACTTGGACAAAAGAAACAAACAGTTATTACTGGTGTTGAAATGTTTAGAAAGTTGCTTGATGAAGGCCGTGCAGGAGATAACGTTGGACTTCTTCTTCGTGGTATTCAAAGAACAGAAATTGAACGTGGACAGGTTATCTGCAAACCAGGTTCAATTCACCCACACACAAAGTTCACTGCTGAAGTATACGTATTAAAGAAAGAGGAAGGTGGTCGTCATACTCCATTCTTCAATGGTTACAGACCTCAATTCTATTTCAGAACAACAGACGTTACTGGAACAATCGAACTTGAAAAGGGCGTTGAAATGGTTATGCCAGGCGATAACGTTAAGATGACAATTACTCTTATCACACCTATCGCTATTGAACAAGGACTTCGTTTCGCTATCCGTGAAGGTGGCAGAACAGTTGGTTCTGGTGTTGTTTCAACAATCATTGAATAGTAACAACTTTAAGTTTAAATTAAAAAAAGTGTCTATCAAGGCACTTTTTTTATTTGTGTTAAAACTGTAACAATTACATTTTATTTTTTAAACTTCTACAGATAAGTTGGCATTTATTTTTTGTTTGTGTTATAACTTATGCAGGGAGGTTGATATGAAACTTAAAGGTAATTGGTGGAATATTTTATTGCTTTTGATGGTGTTTATGTTACCTCTGGCACTAGTAGGTTGCACAGGTGGAGAACAGAACAATAACGAACCACAATATGATAGCATCGTGGAAAATTTTACATTTGAAAAAACTACAGATAACTCTGGATATATAGTTGTTTCTTATGACGGAAATAGTGATTATGTCAGCATTCCAGAAAAATATGAGAACCTTCCAATAAAAGAAGTAGGCGAGAAGGCTTTTTATCAGTTGAATATATATAAGGTAGTGATTCCTAATTCTGTGGAGGTAATCGGCGTAGACGCATTCTCCGGTTGCACAAATCTAGTAGAGTTGAAACTTCCAACCAACCTCAAAAAGATTGAAATCAATGCATTTTATAATTGTTCAAGGATAACAAACGTAATTGTTCCTAACTCTGTAACAGAAATATGTTCTGCGGCTTTCGCATCGTGCAGAAGGCTTAATACAATCATTATTGGCAGCGGAGTAACAGCGATAGGAGATGCAGCATTTACCTACTGTCAAATGCTTAAAACTGTTGTAATTGATAGCGCAACAATATTTAGTGGTTTGTCTGGGCAAATGGTTTATGGTGAACTAATCAATAGCGCAACTACAATTAAAGTAGCGTCCACAATAACAGCACCCGCACCAGAGTTCTTGTCAAGTAATTATACAGAAACAAGCGTAGGTGATTATAGGATTTTTACAAAATGGGCGTAGGATAGCAGTTTTGTGCAAAATAATCAAATAAAATGAGAAAAAATTGCATTATAAAACTTTATAATTTAAAATTAAAAAAAGTGTCTATCAAGGCACTTTTTTTTATTTGTGTTAAAACTTTTGCAGAATCTTTTAGAGGGTGCGCGGTTATTTTCTGCCGTATTACTTATAATTTGTTGCAACAATACTTAAAAATGTGTTAAAATACACATAGGAAAACGTGATATTATGAAGATTTTAGATGTTGTTTATAAATGTTTAGGGTTTGAAAGCGATGACGTAAAGGTGGCGAAACGTAGTAAAACTAATGCCACATACAACTTAAAACTCGATCAAGAACTTCCAGATGAGATTGATGGAGTGAAAGTTTATTATCCTGAAGCCCTTGGAGATTGCAAAGATAAAGCGGAATATATAAAAAGAGGAACACCATTCATTTTGGATTTTAGAAATTGTTCTATGTCTGAAAAGAACAGAATCCTTGGATATTTTGCCGGCGTTGTCGATATGCTTGGCGCAAAAATAGAAAATTTGGATAAGAATATTTTTATCTTTCTTCCAAAGAATTTTGAAATAGAGTTGACATAAATAAGTTATTTATATATAACTAAATGCAGTGTATAAGGAAGTTATGAAAGTTAAATTTACAAAGTATGACTTGATTGTTGTTATAGGGCTTGTGCTTTTAGTTGCCATTGATTTGACAACTAAAACTATTTTTGAGGGCTCTTTTGGGTTATACAACTTAGTAACTGCGATTCCATATCTATTCAACATCTTTTGCATACACAATACGGGCGCTTCGTACGGGATTTTTCAAAATTCAAGGTGGCTGCTTGTATGCGTAACTTTGCTTTTTATCATTGTGTTTATCGTTTACTACGTTTTAAACAAAAACAAAAATCCACTTTTTTACATCTCCTCTGCGCTTTTAATGGCTGGGGCGATTGGAAATTTGATGGATAGGCTGATATTTGGGTATGTTAGGGACTTCATTCAATTTGCCTTTTGGACTAAATTTCCGGTGTTCAACTTTGCAGATGTTTTTATCACATTTGGCGTGATTATCTTTGCAATTTACATTTTGTTTCCAAACGCGTTCAAAAAGAAACCTAAAAAGTTTGTTATAAACGTCGAACTTCCACAGGACGATGACAAAGAAAAGGGTGAAAAATAGATTTTGATGGCAGAAAAAGTGTATGAATTTGTGATAGATGCCGAAAATGTCGGTGGCAGGCTTGATGTGTATTTGCAGGCTAATTTATCTAACTACACTCGCTCTTACCTAAAAAATTTGATTGAAAAAGGCAAGGTTACCGTAAATTCTAAGTGTGTGAAGAGCGGATATTCGCTCAAACAAAACGACATCGTTCGGCTGACAATTTCGCCACCGGAAAGAATCTCTACCGAGGCTGAGGACGTTCCGTTTGACATCGTGTATGAAGACGACGACATCATTGTTGTCAACAAACCTCAGGGAGTTGTGGTGCATCCGTGCTCGTCGACCAAAAGTGGCACGCTTGTTAATGGACTTCTTATGCGAGTGAAAAATTTAAGCGGCATAAATGGGGTGCTTAGGCCGGGCATTGTGCACCGCTTAGATAAGGAAACGAGCGGACTTTTGGTGGTCGCAAAAAATGACAAGGCGCACGTTAGTTTGGCGGAACAGATAAAGAACAAAACGTGCAAAAGGTGTTATCTAGCAGTGCTTGACGGAAACTTAAAGGAAGATTCCGGCAGAGTTGAAACGAAGATTGGCAGAGATAAAAAGGATCGCAAGAAGATGGCGGTAACTGACGATGGCAGAGAGGCGATAACCGACTTCAAAGTGCTTGAAAGGTTCAAAAACAACTGTCTTGTTGAATACTCTCTTAAAACCGGCAGAACGCATCAAATTCGTGTGCACTCGAAGTGGTTGGGGCATCCGGTTATTGGCGACAAAACTTATGGCAAAGAGGTTAAAGGGCTTAATGGTCAACTGCTGCACGCATATAAACTTACGCTGATTCACCCAAGAACAGGTAAGGAGATGACGTTTGAAGCGGAACTTCCAGACTATTTTGAAAATTATCTAAACAAGTTACGAAAAATGGGTTAATTTGCGAAAAATACACGCAACCTGCTGTTAAAATGCTTGACAGCAGGTTTATTTTATGGTAAAATTCAACACGTATCCGCATGTATCGGGTTCCTAAGTTTGCTAATGCAACACCTTAGATGACAGCGAGTTTGGTTAGAGGAGGTATTTTGAAATGTTTGCAGTTGTTCAAACAGGTGGAAAACAATACAATGTAACCGTTGGTGATACATTAAAAGTTGAAAGACTTTCAAGTGCAGTTGGCGACAAAGTTAAACTTGATGTTCTTTTAGTATCAGACAACGGAAAAACTGTTGCTGGAACACCTTTCGTTAAAGGCGCTGAAGTTCAGGCTGAAGTTGTTGCTCATGGCAAAGGCGATAAAGTTGTTGTATACAAATATAAGCCAAAGAAAAATGAACGCAAAAAGCAAGGACACAGACAACCTTGGACAGAATTGAAAATTCTATCAATAAAGATGTAAGTTATGACCAGAGTTGTAATTTACAAATCGAAAGACTGTATTCTTGGATTTGAAGTATCTGGACATTCGGGTTATGCAGAAGAGGGCTTTGACATCGTTTGCAGTGCGATATCCACAGCCACACAGATGGCGGTTGTTGGAATTAAAGAAGTTTTAAAACTCGACGTTTTTTATGAAATGTCAGACGGATATTTGAAACTTAAACTTAAAAACGACCAAAGCGGTGAGGCACAGGCGATTTTAAAGGCTATGTATAAAACCTTGCAAGATATTTCTAAGGAATACGGCAAATATGTTAAATTGGAGGTCAAAAAAGATGTTTATTAATATTCAACTTTTTGCGCATCACAAGGGCGGCGGAAGCACCAAAAATGGTAGAGATTCTCAGGCAAAACGTCTTGGAACGAAAGCGTATGCAGGTCAAATTGTTACTGCTGGATCGATAATCGTTCGCCAACGCGGAACTGAAATCTATCCAAGCACAAACGTAGGACTTGGAAAAGACTACACATTGTTTGCACTTAAAGATGGCAGAGTAGAATTTGGAACTTCACACGGCAAGAAAGTTGTTAGAGTTGTTGAAGAAGACAAATAAGAAATTTAAGAACGGCTTGTCCGTTCTTTTTTGTTAAAATAATATGAAAAAATGTGTATGTATGATATAATATTTATGTGAGATACAATATAACAAGCGATAAGATAGAGATATTTGGCAAAGAAGACTTTTGTGCGCGCGACATACTTGAATGTGGGCAGGTTTTTATGTTTAAGAAACTTGAAAAAACCGACTTTCAAGATAACTATGTTGTATATTCGCAAGATAATAAAGCAGAAATTTTTGAAAAGGCAGATGGATATGTGATAAAAACTAAAGATCCTCGCTATTTTGAACACTTTTTTGACCTAAAAACCGATTATGCGAAGATAAAAGCACAGTTGTCGCAGTATGCCATCTTAAAACACCCAGTGGAGTATGGCAAGGGCATAAGAATCTTAAACCAAAACTTGTTTGAAACGCTTATCAGTTTTATTGTGTCAGCGAATAATAATATAAAAAGGATACAACTTATTCTAAATAGGCTTAGAAACAGCATTGGAGAGAAGATAGAAGATTTCTATGCCTTTCCAACGCGAGAAAGGTTGCTTGAAAAAGACGAAAACTTTTTTAAATCGATTGGCGCTGGCTATCGGGCAAACTACCTCTTTAAAGTTGTTCGTCAGGTTGATGAAAGTAGTCTTGAAGAGTGGGCATCGCTTGACACGGAGGCACTTAGAAAGCAACTTTTGACTCTCTTTGGTGTAGG
>CANQIX010000013.1 GCA_947624105.1 uncultured Clostridia bacterium | reverse complement strand
GTGCTGGCGTGGCTCAATGGTAGAGCAGCTGACTTGTAATCAGCAGGTTGAAGGTTCGATTCCTTTCGCCAGCTCCACCTGGGAAGGTTGCAGAGCGGCCAAATGCAACGGACTGTAAATCCGTCGACTATGTCTTCGATGGTTCGAATCCATCCCTTCCCACCAAAGCACCCAATTTGAATCTAGCCGGTTCAAGTTGGGCGTTTTTTTTATTTGAAATTTTGTCTATAGGCATAAATTTCTTGATTGTTTTTCTAAAATTTAATATACTTTTAGGGAAGGCTGTAGAGGGAGATATGGAAAACGTAGAAAATATAAACTCGCAAGAGAAAAACAATAGAAAAAAGAGTGGCGTCTATATCAATTTGGGCGACATCACAACTTTGAATTGCGACTGCATTGTAAATGCCGCAAACAACACCTTGCTTGGTGGTGGCGGAGTTGATGGTGCAATTCACTACGCTGCCGGTCCGGAACTTTTGGAGGAATGTAAAACGCTAGGCGGTTGCAAAACTGGTGAGGCAAAAATCACACACGGATACAACCTTCCTGCCAAATGGATTATTCATACGGTTGGCCCAATTTACTCAGGAGCGGAGCGAGATGCAAAGTTGCTGGCTAGTTGCTATCATAACTCTCTTGAACTTGCAAAGGAGCACAACATTCACAGCATCGCTTTTCCTGCAATTTCAACGGGCGTCTATATGTATCCTCTTGATGAGGCGATTAAGATTGCGATCCTAGAAGTTGAGAGGTGGTTAGATGAAAACAGGGGGTATAATCTTGATGTAATTTTCTGCTGTTTTGACAGATATACTTACGAGCATTATTGCTCTTTTGCGGACGAAAATGGGATACAGTATTTGCAGTGGTAAAGAGAAAAAATATTAAAAAATAGCCAAAAAATCAATAAAAAACATAAAAAAAGAAGCAATTTTGCTTCTTTTTTGGTTATTTTTCGATTTTAATTACTTTTTCTTAGGTAATTCAATCTTTGTCTTTCCACCCATATATGGTTGCAATGCTTTTGGAATATTTACCGAGCCATCTGCGTTAAGATTGTTCTCTAAGAAGAAGATAAGCATACGAGGTGGGGCAACAACTGTGTTGTTTAGTGTGTGAGCATACACGCTGCCTTTTTCGGTTTTGTATCTAATTCCAAGTCTGCGTGCTTGTGCATCGCCAAGAGTTGAACAAGAACCAAGTTCGCCCCAATATTTGTTTTGACGTGGGCTCCACGCTTCAACATCGCAACTCTTAACTTTAAGGTCAGCAAGGTCGCCACTGCAACATTCAATAACTCTTACTGGCATATCGAGGGATAGGAAGAAGTTTACTGACAGATGCCACATCTTGTCATACCAAGCCATACTGTCTTCAGGTTTGCAGATAACAATCATCTCTTGCTTTTCAAATTGGTGAATACGATAAATTCCGCGCTCTTCAATTCCGTGCGCACCCTTTTCCTTTCTAAAGCAAGGAGAGTAAGAGGTGAGGCAGAGTGGAAGTTTTGCTTCGTCAATAGTTGTATCTTTAAATCTACCAATCATCGAATGTTCACTTGTGCCGATAAGGTATAGGTCTTCGCCCTCGATTTTATACATCATATTGTCCATTTCGTCAAAACTCATAACGCCATTAACGACGTCGGATCTAATCATAAATGGAGGAATGCAGTAGGTGAATCCGTTGTCTATCATATAATCTCTTGCGTAAGACAAGATTGCAGAGTGAAGTCTTGCAATGTCGCCGGTGAGGTAATAGAATCCGTTACCGCTTGTTCTTCTTGCGCTGTCGATGTCAAGTCCGCAGAGTGCTTCCATAATATCTACGTGATAGCCGATATCAAAGGTTGCTGGCTTTGCCTCCCCAAAGGTGTAACGTTGAACGTTTTGTGTGTCGTCCTTGCCGATTGGCACGCTGTCGTCAATTATGTTTGGAATTGTCATCATAATTTCTTTTATGCGTGCAGCAAGTTTGTCTGTTTTTTCTTCGATTTCGACAAGTTTTTCGTTGTTTGCACTTACTTGCGCCTTTATTTTGTTTGCCTCGTCAACTTTCTTTTCGCGCATAAGTTGTCCTATTTGGGCGCTTAGTGTGTTTCTGCTTGCACGCAAATTTTCTGCTTCAAGACGCAAAGCGCGATGCTCTTTGTCTAACTTTTCCACTTCGTCTACAAGTGGGAGTTTTCTGTCTTGAAACTTTTTGCGAATGTTTTCTTTTACAAGTTCCTTGTTTGTTCTAATTAAATTTATGTCTATCATACTTTTCCCCTTAGATATTTATTATAATGAATCGATTTTTAAATTGCAACATTTTGAATAAATTGAAGGAGATTTTTTTATTGCGTTATTTTTGCATAAATATAAAAAATAATCAATTTTTATGAATTTCATTTGACTTTTTTTAATTTTCAATATAAAATTAAAGAAAGTTGGGGGACTATGAGCGAAAAGAGTGTTACAGTTGTTGAAATAGGTTCATCAAAACTTTCCTGCATAGTGGCAGAAAAGGGCATTAACGGAATCTTCAATATCAAGGCGAAGGCCTCGGTCGATTATGACGGCTTTTTTGAAGGCGAATTTATCGAAACTGCTATGCTTCCAGATGCTGTTATGTCGTTGTTTTCGCAAATAACATCGGTCTACAAAAAGAAAATTACAAAAATTTACGTAGGTGTTCCTGCGGAGTTTTCTAAGGTTGTTACTTGCCTTGAACAGACAAATTTTAAGTTTAAACACGCGATAAATCAAAAAGATATCGACGAACTGTGTGATAAGGCAACAAGAGATTATGAAATTGAAGATATGGAAGTTGTGTCTGTTGATGCAATAGACTATATAGTTGATGACAACAAAAATGTAAAATCACCACTTAGACAAAAATGCTATAAATTTGGGGCAAATTTGTCGATAATTATGGCGCAATCAAGTTTTATTAAAACATTTAACAAAATTTGGAGCAGAGTTGGCGTCGAGCAAGTGGAATATATAAGCGAACCTTTGTGCGAAAGTATGCTGATATTAGAACCAGAAGAGCGTGAAAGAACGTGCATCGTTATCGATGTTGGAGCGCGCTCGACAAGTGTGGCTTTTGTAAAGGGCGATGGGCTTACAAATTTAATCTCCTTCTCAATGGGAGGATCTTACATAACAAGCGACCTATGTGAAGCGTTTGGAATAAACTATAGCGATGCTAGAAATTTGAAAAAAGAAATCGTACTTTCTCTTAAGGGAGCGGACAATGACACTTACGAGATTGTATCGCTGGGCGGAAAGATATTGAAACTTCCACTCAACTATGTAAACGAGGCGGTGGGTTACCGAATTGGGCTTATCGCATCGACGATAAACGAATGTATACGTCTGTTTGCAAAAGAGTATGTTCCATATTATCCAATCTATCTGTGTGGTGCTGGAATAAGCAAAGTGCGTGGCGGGAAAGATTATCTTGCAAAATGCTTAAACCGAAACATCTCTTATGGCGTTTCAAGAATTCCATCGCTAGATAAACCAGAATTATCCGCAATACTTGGGCTTGTTAACACCGCTCTTGACAAAGACTAGTGCTTTTCGTGCATAAATTTACATTTTTATATCAAATTTTCTTGCAAAATTGTATGATTTTAAGTTAAAATATAAGCATATAAGGAGTTTTCATTATGGAAAATGAACAAAACGAACAAGAAAGAGAACAAAATCCATCTTCAGTTGTTAAGATCAAAGTTCTTGGCATAGGTGGAGGCGGAAACAACGCAGTTAACAGAATGATTGACGCCGGTGTTACTTCTGCAGAATTTGTTGCTATTAACACTGATAAACAAGCATTGCTTGTTTCTAAAGCGCCAAAAAGACTCCAAATTGGTGAAAGACTCACCGGAGGACGTGGGGCAGGTGCTATTCCTGAAATTGGAAGAAAGGCTGCAGAAGAAAGCAAGTCTTCTCTTACCGAAATTTTGAAGGGCACTGACCTTGTGTTTATCACCGCTGGTATGGGTGGCGGAACTGGAACGGGCGCCGCTCCTGTTGTTGCACAAATCGCAAAAGAACTTGGAATTTTGACTGTTGGTATCGTTACAAAACCTTTCGCATTTGAAAATTCAAAGAGAATGAAGAATGCCGAAGAGGGAATTAAGGAACTTAAAAAATACGTTGACACAATCGTTATCATTCCAAACGAAAAACTTCTTACAATTTTGCCTGAAAAGACAACTCTTGTTGAAGCGTTTAGATATGCAGACGATGTTCTTCGTCAAGGTATTCAAGGAATTTCAGACCTTATCGTTTACACCGGAATGATCAACCTTGACTTTGCCGATGTTGAAACAGTTATGAAGAATCGTGGACTTGCTCATATGGGTATTGGACGCGGAAAGGGAGAGAATAAAACCCTTGAGGCCGTTCGTCAAGCAGTTTCTTCTCCACTTATCGAAACGACAATTGTCGGGGCTACCGGCGTTGTTCTTAACGTTAAGGGCGGAAGCGACATCACCCTTAAAGAAGTTAACGAAGCAGCAACTATGGTTAAGGAAGTTATCGACCCAGACTGCAACATCATATTTGGTTCAAGCATCGACCCAGATATGCACGATGAAGTTGAAATCACAATTATTGCAACCGGCTTTAAGAGTCCTGCAGACGAAGAACAAGTTGAGGAAAAACCTGCTGAAGAGCCAGCGCCTGAGCCAGAACCAGAAGAAACCAAAAAACCAGAGTTTTCTCCTTGGGGAATGGGCGCAAGTTATAATCCAAACCCACAAAGTGGCGTAAGTGTGAAACAAAATGGCGGCACAACTCGTGTTGATGTTACCGCAAGCGAAAAACTTCCACCTTGGATTGAAAAAATTAGAAATAAAGGCAAAAAATAATTTGGCCAAATAGGGCAAATAGTCTATTTAATGAAAGTGAGGGATTTCCTCACTTTTTTATTTTTGCTAAAAAACAACCAATTCTATCTAAACGGCATTATGACGGCAATCTGGCGGAATTTATTTTTAAAAATTATAAGAAATTCGTTTGACTTGCGAAGGCGCTGGGCGGTATAATGACTGAGTTTTAATTAACAAATCGACATTTTTCGACAAATTGGAGAAACTATATGTATAAGGTTAACAGCCTGCAAAGGCTTTTTATTTTTGCGTCCATTTTCATTCTTTTGGCGGTGTTTCCGCTGTTTATTTCGCACCATTCAAGTGCTGCAACAGAGATAAAATATATAGATGAAAGTGGCGATGTTGCTGCCATAGCAAGCACCGACTGTATCAAAATAAAAAATGAACAAAGCAGAAATTTTTATGGCGATACTCTTAGAAGTGATGCTGGAACAAAGTTTTACCAATTTTCTGCAAATATTGTTTACAAAAACACCTTAACAATCAAAAATTCGGTGGCAATTATCCTTGCAGATGGGTGCGAACTTGTTGCGCAAGCAGGGATTGTCGTAAACGCCGGCAGTGAACTTAAGATCTACGCCGAATCACTTAGCGACAATATGGGTAAGTTGATAACAACCGGAGTTAGTGGGTGCGCCGGAATAGGCTCTTCAAGTGGCGACAGCGGAAAGATAACGATTTGTGGTGGATACATAACCGCTACTGCAGGAGAAAACGCTGCGGCAATCGGTGGAGGAATGGATAGCGCCGGCTTTGTTGACATATATAACGGAAAGATTCTTGCTAATGCAACGGGCAGTGCAGATGCGATTGGAAATGGCGCAAACGCAGTGGGCGGACAAGTTAACATTTATGGTGGCAGTTTTGCATCGGGCGACAAAGTTAATTTCAAAGTATATGGCAAAAGCGTTGCGGAAGGTTTGGGTGTTGGAGATAGCGGAGATGCGGTGTATCCATACAAGGTTAGTAGCGAATTTTACAGCGAGCCAGAACCAGTCTACAACTTGAATATAACTAGTGAAGACGAACTCAATTTAGGGGAAGATTACTCGTTTAAAGTTGACGAATTTGGCGTAACAACCTTAGAGATTTTAAGCGAAAAGGCGATGACAATTTCACAAACTTTGGAGGAGAAACTTGCAGACAAAATAGTCGTTTCTCTTGAAGATAACACAAAGTCTGTCGATATAAATTTAGACGGAATCAACATCTCATCTTTTACCGTTTTGTGCGGACGCGCCAATATAAATTTGTGCCAAAATTCTAAGAACTACATTGACACAATCTCTGGTGTTTTTGCAGTTAATTGTGCCACTCTGTCAAAGAATGTTGACATACAAAATTATGGCGAAATTTCTGCTAATAGTATGCAAGGAAAAATAGTCTTAAATTCTGGGAAAATCTCTGCAATAAGCCTAAATTTATCTAACGATGACTCTCTGCAGATAAATGGCGGATTGATTGATATAGGCAGTATACCTAGCACAGATGATTATGAAAATATAACTATAAATGGTGGCTATTTCAAAAGCGGAATTTTGGGAGAAACTCTTGCAGACAGAGGCTCTGTTTTAAACACCGCTGTTGACTCTTTTCACATCGTTTTAGATGCCTCTAAGATTGAAAATGTCGATGAGTTAGGCGAGTATAAATACGGCGTTTACCTCATAAATGAGCGCGTTAAGAATGTTTCGTTTGATGCTGCAAATTCGACTTCGGTTTTCTATGAAAAAAGAGAGTATAATCTTGGAGAAGACATCTTTGTTATGGCAAAATTTGGGAACGCAAAGCAAGAAGTTACCTACAAATGCTTAGACCTAAACGGCGAGGAAGTAGAACATTTAATTGACGCCGGAAGATATAAAATTAAAGCGGAAGTTGAATCGGGATATTGTGATTCATATTACTACATCGGTGGAGAAAAAGAATTTGATTTTGTTATAAACAAAGCAAACTTGACATTATCTGCTGATGACAAAACGAGTGTATTTGGCGAAAAACTGCAAGATTTAACTTACAGCGTTACTTCTGGCAAGATTTTTGATGGCGACAAAATAGATGTGGCATTAAGCAAAGAGGAAGGAACGGAGGTTGGAGAGTATAAAATTACCCTCACTGCAACAGATAAAAATTATAACATTCTTTGCAAAAGCGGAACTTACAAGATTACGGCAGCAGAATTTGATATGTCAAAGATAACCTTTGAAAACAAAAGTTATGTGTTTGACGGAAATGAAAAGACTCTGCAAATATCGGGCAACTTGCCAGATGGCGTGTCGGTTAAGTATACACAGAACACACTGAGAGATGTTGGAAGCATAAAAATAACCGCTAGTTTTGTCTATGACACGGCAAACTACTCTAAAATTGAAGATATGCAGGCAACTTTAACTATCACTCCGGCAAAGATGAGTGTAAAGACGCTGACCCCATACACAGGAGTTTACAACGGCAAGGAGTGTGGTGTTGTTTCTAATGTCGCGCTTGAAACGTTTGGCGGAGAGAAAAGCCAAATAAAATATAGTTTCAATAAGCAAACGTATACCGAAAACCTTGTTGTGAAAAACGCAGGTGTATACAAAGTCTATTATCGCGCCACTGCAAAGAATCACGAAGATCTGGTTGGTGAGTTTGAGGTTAAGATTACGGCTGCGCCACTTAACATCGTTGCAGAAGATAACACGATAACTTATGGCGAAAGAGCCTTTGCAAATGGAGTTAAGTATTTAGGCTTTGTAAACGAAGAAACTTCTTTGGTGCTTTTTGGCGAACTTGAATTTAGTTTCAACTATGAACAATTTGGTGGTGTGGGAGATTACTTAATTACTCCAAGCGGACTTACTAGCAACAACTACGACATCACCTTCACAAGTGGCAATTTGCACGTTGATAGGGCTAAGGTTACAATTGCGGCAGAGAACAAGTCGAGTCAGTATGGCAAGAGTCTAGAAGATTTGACCTACACTTGTGGAACGATATATAACGGAGATAATTTAAACATCTCTCTAAGAAAGGAAGATGGAGCGCACGCAGGTAAATACAAGATTTTTGTTTCTGCTTCGAATGATAACTATGAAATAACAACTGTCTGCGGTGAATATGAGATAACTAGGGCAAATATTTCGGTTAAAATTGACGATGCGGAAAGTGTCTATGGTGCAGATATAGCAGATTTACATTGGCACATAACATCAGGAGAGATATACAATAACGGCGACCTTGGAATTTTGCTAGTTAAAGAGGCGGGAGATTGTGTAGGAAGTTACAACATCTCTGGAACATCGGCAAATAGCAACTATAATGTAACCTTTGTTGGCGGACTCTATAAAATCACTAAGGCAACATACAATATGCAGAGCGTCAAATTTGAGAGCAAGTCTCTTGTCTATGACGGAACGGAGAAGAATCTTTTGATTTCGGGCAATCTGCCAGCCGGCGTGAATGTAAATTATACAAACAACTCTCTTCTAGAGGTCGGAGAGATAAACGCAACGGCAGAATTTGTTGGCGACTTTGAAAACTATTACACAATTGAACCAATGTGTGCAGTGCTGACGATAACAAAAGCGAAGTTTGCTGCTCCGGTTGGAATTACAAAGCGCGATGAAAGTGTTGATGGAAAATGCGACGGCGCAATATTGAATTTAAAACCAGGAATGGAAGTTCGCATAGGACAAGAGAGAGTAAGCGTTACATCTAGCACTATTGAAAACCTATCGGTAGGAGAATACTATGTTCGCTATGCAGAAGATAAAAATCACTACGCCAGCGATGAGGTTTTGATAGTTATTGCCGCAGGCGAGGGACTTCGCGTTACCTTTGAATTTCTTGATGGAAGCGGAAAGAGTGATTTTGACGATAATTTGTCTTGGGGAGAAAATGTCGACTTAAGTGATGTGGTTGTTGAAAAACGTGAGGGCTTTACTTTCTTAGGTTGGAGTTTGACGAGCGACGGAGCAAATATCGTCGACGAAGTTGTGGTGGAAGAAGATTTAACGCTATATGCTATATGGCAGAAAAATACAAATGAAAACAAAAGAGAAGTAAGCGTTAGAGATATTTTAATTATCGTTTGCATTGGAATTATTTTTATTGCCCTATTTATAACGCCAATAATTGTTCTAGGCATTAAGAAAAGACGCAAAAAATTTGAAAAAGCGTGATAGTCAAAGAAAAAAGGCTAATATTTTTAGTCTTTTTTTATATTAAATATAAAAATTATTTGTAAAAATTTGGCAAATTTAGTATAATAAACTTGTAAAAGTGTAGATTTTGCTGAAAAAGAAAGGAGGTAAAATGAAGTTAGGTAAAAAAATCCTTGTTTTGTTTTTATCTCTTTTACTCTGCTTTTCGGGGATAGGCGGAGGGGTATCTCTTATTATCCAAGGCTCAAATCTTGAAGCAGAAACTGTTGAAGCAAAAGACAAAGGCGTTTCAGCCCTTGCCGGACCTCTATATAACGACTATTGGACAAGCAATCAAATATATTACTCTGAAAAATTTGAAGGGGAAGGAACTGCCTCATCGCCATATAAAATTTCAAGTAGTGCCGATTTAGCCAAACTTGCTTATGATGTAAATAATGGAAATGACCACAGAGATCATTATTTTAAACAAACGGCTGACATAAATCTTGGGGCTCACTATTGGAATCCAATAGGAGGGCATTCCACATCAGGCGTTATCCTCAGAGAGGATTGTTATTTTGCCGGATACTACGATGGGGGAAATTATACTATTGATAATATGTATGTAAGAGGCGGAAATTCAAGCAGTTACTCTTACCAAGGTTTGTTTGGATATGTAAAATGCCCAATAATAAACAACAATGATATTGCAGTGCAAAATGTTATAATAGGACATAATTCAAATGTTGCCGGATATGATTTTGTAGGTGGAATTGTTGGGCGATTGTCAACAGGTGTAGTAAAAAATTGTTCAAGCAGTGCAAATATCGAAAATACATTTACTGGAACGGCAGAATGTGGTATAGGCGGAGTTATTGGTCGTTGTGATGGTGATAACGCTGACAATTCATGTTCAATAGTGGAAAATTGCTACAATTATGGTTTAATTCAAAGAGGCGGACAAGCAGAAACTGGAACTTCTAGAATGGGTGGAGTCATTGGATTTGTATCAAATTATGCAAGTATAAAAAACTGCTATAATGCAGGAACAATTAGAGCAGGCAGAAATGATTCTGCTGGCGGCGTTATTGGATATGTTGCATATATTAACAGAGTTGGAGTTGATGGGTGCTATAATGTTAGCACAATTTCTGGAACAGGAAACGCTGGTGGAATTGTTGGGTGTGCTAACGTTGGATCTACCGATACGGTTAGTAAATACAAGTGTGGATTTGCAAATTGCTATAATACAGGCACTATAACTGGAAGTGGCGAAAACGTTGGTGGAATTATTGGATATTTAAGCCTAAGTTCAACTGCGATTACTGAAATCCCAATATCAGGTTGCTATAACATTGCTGCCGTAACTGGGGGTAACTATGTTGGCGGAATTGCTGGACTTATGATTGGTATGACTACAATAAACAACTCATATAATTCTGGTGTTGTTGCGGCAACTAATGGTAGCAATGGTATTGCAGGTGGTATATTAGGCTCGTCACTAAACAACATTTTGGTGATAAATCAAAGCACAAACGAAGGAGAAGTTAGAGGCGGACAAAACGTTGGTGGAATCATTGGCTACAGCAATGTAACTGACACAAATCAACATAAAACAACGATAACTTCTAGTAGGAATTTGGGAGCAATAAACGCTACGTCAATTTATGTTGGCGGAATTATAGGAAACAGCAATGGCGCTACTAAAGACAATTCAGAAATCAAAAACTGCTATAATGCAGGCAATGTTACTACAACAAAAAGCATTACCGCTGCAAATAGTGATGGAACGGGTGGAATTGTTGGACGTTCTGTTAATACAACTATTTCAAACTGTTATAATCGCGCAAGTGTAACTGCCGCATCGGGCTATATTGTTGGAGGAATAGTCGGCTGGGGCGCTAACAACTCCAAAATCTATAACTGCTTCAATACCGGAGCGGTAAGTTCTCGCACGCAATCAGGTGGAATTATTGGATTTAACAACACTGCAAGTTACTTGATGTATTCTTATTATGGTGGCGCTTGCACGCTTAATAATGCGTATGGTTCATCAACAAACACTACTGCTGCATATTTGGCATATTACAACAACAAATCTGGCAGTATTTACACATCTGGAACTTCCAATCCAGTTAGCAATAATATTTATGCAAACCTTGTTACTTACATACAGCAGGCAGCATTCTTTACTGGCACTTATAGCAGCTTTACATACTGGAATAGTGGATATGGTTGGAGTTTTTCTGACTCAAATTCAATATGGCAGACTACAAGTGATCACCCAGTTTTAAGAACGGTTGCATCTGCTCCAAGTTCAGAAACTTTAGAAAATGCATCAATTGTTACCTATGATGCAAATGGTGGAATTGGTTACATGACTCCGCAATTTACAAAGTCAGGAGATGTAAGAATAAAAGATTGTGAATTTTCATATGCCTATGCTTTTGTGACTTGGAATACACAACGAGATGGGGGAGGTATAGATTATGAACCGGGCTACATATACAAAGAAAATGAGGGACTAACTCTTTTTGCTATATGGAATTCTAACGATCCAGCATTTAAAAACACATATGTCATTACATTTGATTTAAATGGTGGAACTACAGAAGGTGGAGAGATTAGTTTGCATGATATAGAGTATCATTTTGACGATCCGGGGATCTACCTGCCAACTGCAAAAAAAGATACGGGGGAAGAAGATCCAACGCAAAAGTTTGGGCTCGTTGGTTGGCAACCAACAACAGATTCTGGAAACTGGGATACGCGTGTTATATACAAAGCTGGAGTGGAATTGACTCACATGTATGGTGATGTTAAGCTTAGGGCTGTTTGGGGAAGCGACTTTTGGACCGCGCATTATAATGATAATCCTTCAGACCCAAACACATACAAATTTAAAGGGGCTGGAACTGCTTCAAATCCATACATAATTGACTCTGAAGCTAAACTTGCATATTTGGCATATCTTGTAAATTCTGGAGACGCTTCAGTCACTGATAAATATTTTAGACAAACGTCAGTGTTAAATTTATATGACCATATTTGGGAGCCAATAGGGACATACGATCATCCATTCAGGGGTGTGTATGATGGCGGCGGACTTGAAATACACAAGCTTATAACACCAATAGAAAGAACTGCCGAAAATGCTTATAGAGGGCTATTTGGAGAAGTTGATGCAATGACATCTGGAAGTGGTTCTACTATTAAAAATGTTTATATTGCTGAAGATTCAAAAATAAGGGCATACACTTCCTCTGGAGCAGTAGCTGGATGTGTTAGAGGAAAAGGAACCATAGTTAAAAATTGTATAAATTATGCTGAGGTGCAATGCGATATGTCAACCGCTGGAGGAATAGTTGGTTCTGCGATTGGCTCAAGCAATGATGGACCTACAATACAAAATTGCAAAAACTACGGAAGAATCAGTGGTGCAAGTGAATTGGGCGGAATATGTGGAAATGCTAGTAATACAGTTAAAATAGAAAGCTGTGAAAACCATGGAGCTGTTGCAGGCACGGATAGTAACGTTGGTGGAATTTGCGGGCGTATTTACAACAATGCTGCTAACTATGGAATATTTAAATCGCATAATGATGCACAAATTTCAGGGATAAACAATATTGGTGGTATTGCTGGATATGCCAACGATTCAAGAATGATAAATGTGTGTTATAATGATGGTAATATTTCTGCTGCTCAAAGTGGGGCAGGAGGAATCGTAGGAGAAGCTATTGCATCAGGAGCTGATTTAACTATTATAAAAGAATGCTATAATACAGGAAGAATTGTAAGTTTATTTTCTGGCTCTGCTACTACAAACTCTCCAGTAGGGTATGCTGGAGGAATTTGTGCTACTGCATCGGGGGGACTAAGTATAGTAAATTCTTATAATAGAGGAGAAGTAAGTTAGCTAATGGCGATGGAGCTGTTGGCGGTGTTGTTGGAAGAACTGCTGGCTCTACAATAAAAAATTGCTATAACGTTGCAGAGGTTTTATATAAATCCAGTTCTCTTGCCGGTGGGGTTTTAGGAGTTAATTCAAATGGTTCTAGCGTAATTAGATATAACTACTGCGGCGGAGGGTGTTCCCTACAGGAAGCATACGGCACTGGTGTATCTATTACAAATGAAAAAACTGAGGGTGGGTACGTCTCAAATCTTATAGGAAAATCTAAGAAAGAAGATTTTTATAAAAGCGGATGGGATACTTCCTCTAACTGGAATTTTTCTGTTTGGCAGTTAGTAGCCTACAAGAATGATGGATATTTGTCATTCAAAGACGAAACACAGTTGACAACGTTGAATAGCCCTAGAAATTCTACTTTGTGGACGGATGCAGTTCCAACAAACTACGACTTTATGAGCGAACTAAAGGGGACGGGAGTTTCGGGTGATCCATATTTGGTTTCGACGGCAGAACAGCTGGCGGCAATATCAGCGATAGTTTGTGGGCGTGTTACAACATTTGCAAATAAAACGTTTGTTGATATTTTCTTTAAACAAACGGCAGATATTGACCTTTCGGCATATTATTGGAATCCAATAGGGCAAAACAACACAAATGCATTTAAAGGCATTTATGATGGCGACGGACATACGATAAGTGGCATGTTTATTAATAATAATGGTAATGTTGGACTGTTTGGATATGTATCTGGGGCAACTGCAGTGGTTAGAAACGTGATAATAAGTGCAGATTCTTATGTGAATGGTTATGGTGATGTAGGTGGAATAGCTGCTAAAATTGATGATAATGCAACAGTAGAAAATTGTGTCAACAACGCCTATATAGTGTCAAACAATGCATGTATGGGTGGTATTGTTGGGACATTACAAACGTCGAAAATAAAAAATTGCACCAACAATGGTAGTATTTTTATGTTGGGGGATTCAGGAACTACCAACGCTGTTGGTGGCATTTGTGGAAGAACTACGAAAAATAATATAGAAATCTCCGGTTCTTATAATAACGGAAAAGTTTTTTCTAAACTTGCTGAATCAACTGGAGGTATTGTTGGAAAAGTTGAAGATGGGAGTAATATAAATATTACAAATTGTCAAAACAGAGGTGAAGTTTGTGAGGCAGGAACAAAGGTAGGCGGAATTGTTGGTAAAGCAGAATCGGTTTCTGTAACAATAACTGGATCGGACAATAGTGGAAAGATTTCTGGAACAACACAGGTAGGTGGAATTGTTGGGTCTTTATCTGGCGGAAGTGCTTCGGTAAATAATAGTTATAATACTGGGCACGTATTTGGGACTATAGATGTTGGTGGCATAATCGGATTACAAGGAACAAATACAACTGTCACGAAATGCTATAATGCTGGTTTGGTATATGGACTTGGTATGATGGGCGGCGTTGTTGGAGAAATGAACGGATCAAGTGGACTTACAAATGCGATTCTGTCTAATTGCTATAATATTGGCGACGTTGTAGTTAGCGGAACAAACACAGATGGTGGAACAAGAGTATCAGGTGGAGTTATAGGTTGTAGTGCATACGGGACTGTAGCAAATTGTTATAATGCGGGAACTATCTCCGTTGAAAAGGTTGAAGTAGAGAACAATAACAAACAATTTGTTGGGGGAATAGCAGGTAGCGATGCTACGTCAAACTCAAATAAAATCACAAATTGCATCAATGCTGGAATTGTAACATCAAATGCTGCCGAATCAGTAGGCGGAGTCATAGCTAATGCCTCTAAAGCTAATACTATCACTAATTGTTATTGGACCAAGACGTATGACGAAAACATGCCGGCCAATGCTATTGGCGAAGCAGCAACGTTAAAGAAGTGCACAGCATTTGGGACGGCAATATTTAGACAAAAAACATTTTACGAAAATTCAGGCTATTGGGACACTTCATACAAATGGGATTTTAGTTCAATATGGGCAATTGATGAAAATATAAACAATGGTTATCCATTTCTTAGGGAAACAAGCGGAGCTCTTACTAGTGTTAATAATGCTACTATTATAATAACAAATTCTAAGTCTGGTGCTACACTGTCTGGAAGTACAACATATACCGGAGAACAATTGAATGTTAATGTAACATTAAGTGGATATAACGGAGAGTTTAAACTCGGTTCTCAATATAAGTTGACTATATTCAAAAATGGGTTAGCATTAGCTGATGCAAGCAGTTTAAAAGATGCAGGAGAATATGTTATTCTCGTTGAAGGAAAAGGAAATTTTACAGGTAGATGCGAAACTATTTTTACTGTTATGCCTTATGACTTTACTGCTGATGCAAGGAGTTCTTCTGCATCTGTTAGAGTAAGTTCTCCAAAAGATGGAGCGGTATATAAAAACTTTCCTTACACCGGATTTGCTCCTGAACCTAAGTTTGAGATTGTAGATAATACCACAAAAAGCACTTTAAAAGAAAATATTGACTATGTTGTTACATATCCAGAGGATGGTGAGTATGGGACAAAGAATGTCGTTATTAAAGGTATTGGTAACTACGCAGGGACTATTAATGTAAAAGTAAATGTTACTTTAAAGGCTCAGTTTGATATTGAATATGGCTATTGGTATGTTGAAGCAGGATATATGCCTCAATCAAGAGTGGGTGCTGGTTTTAACGAAATGCTTAACAAAATGTTGAAAGAAAGTAACTTAACCATGGGGAATTCTTACACTATGGGATTCGACGGAAAAGGTCAAGAAATAGTGATGCAATCTTATATATATAACAACACAGAATATGCAATTAACGATAAAACTAATCAATGGTATGTTGTTGAACCTATTAGGTGGGCGTTAAACAACATTACAGATGCACAACCACAAGCGGTGCTTGCACAAATTGTATCTATTGGAAGGACTGATAAATATAGCAGTTTGGTGTCCTCATTTAATAAAAATATTTCTACAGATGCTAGAGAATTCTTCATTGGTAAGAGTGTAAATGTTCTTGGCGCGTATGGAGTTATGGGAACGGTAAACCGCGGTTCGTATAAAACCAGATTGTCTGATTATGTTTGGGATTCACTCTCAGTGAAGAGATACTTTGTATACGGCAACAGTTCTTCTGATGTTCAGGCCTTTTTGTATGACACTGCTAAAAATGAGCCAATCAGTCTAATTGACAGCGACCTTTGTGGGGTGCAGTTCACTGTTACGCTGACGAGTTTTGCTAGGTGATGACAAGTTTTTCAATTTTGTTTTAAAATCTTTTGGCGTTTTTTCACCGTTTGATGTAAAATGTAACTTAGGAGGGGATATGTTTAAAATTGCAATCGATGGCTATATGGGGTCTGGAAAAACCAGCCTTGCAATTGGTCTGTGCGAAAGGCTTGGCGCGGACTTTAGGAGGTTGGATACCGGGGCGATTTTTAGAACCATTGCCTATGCTTATTACTGTGAATACGGAGAAAATTTGACGGAGCAGAACGTTAAAAAACTTATCGACAAAATCTCTGTAGACGTTAAATTTGTCAAAGAAAAACAAAATATGTTTTTGGGGAAGAAGAATGTTACAAGTCTTCTTAGAACGCCAGAAATAAGCAGGTTGGCATCTAGCATTGCAGTTTATCAATGTGTTAGAGATAAATATCTTGTAATAGCGAAGGATTTTGCAAGCAAAAACAACTGCGTAATGGAAGGAAGAGATATTGGCACGGTTGTTATGCCAGATGCGAATGTTAAAATCTTCCTCACTGCTGACGAAAAAACAAGGGCAAAGCGTCGTTATGACGAAGTTATTGCAAGTGGAGTAAAGACGACAGAAAAAGAGATTTTAAAAGATCTTAGAGAGCGCGACAAACGCGACAGCACACGTAAAATTGCTCCTCTTAAGCCGGTTGAAGACAGCGTGATTGTTGACAACTCGGATATGGATCTTGAAGAGACAATTGAATATTGTTACGACATTATTATGGAAGTGCTTAATGCAAGCAAAAAATCTTATTCGATTGCAATCGATGGATATGTTTGCTCTGGAAAAAGCACAATTGCACGTGAACTTGCAAGGCGTTTAGGATTCCACGTGTTTGACACTGGGGCGTGCTATAGGGCGATTGCGTGCGCGTTTAGATACTTAAAATACAACCCTGACGAGATATCAACTCAGGTTATTAGGGACTTTGCAAAGCAGGTATTTTTGGAAGTTAAGTTTATCGATGGCGACCAACACGTCTATGTAAACGGAAGAGATTACACAAAATACATAAGGACAAACGAGATAAGTGTGCTTTCTGCAAAGGTTTCTCCTTACACGCCAATAAGAGATAAAGTGCTTGCAATTCAACGCAAGTTTGCCTCCGAAAACAACACCGTTATGGAAGGGAGAGACATTGGAAGTGAAGTTCTTCCAAACGCAGATTTCAAATTCTTCGTTACTGCCGCAGAAGACGTGCGTGCATCGCGCAGATTTGAACAGCAAAAGATGATTGACAACAAAATTACCTATCAAAAAGTGCTTGAAGATTTAAGAGATCGCGACTATAAAGATGTGCACAGAAAGCACGGGGCAATCAAAAAGATGCCAGATGCCTATGTGATTGACACTTCAAGACAGACTCTTGATGAAAGCGTTACACAGATGATGAAGATAATAAGAGATTCTGTTGGAAAAGATATCTCAGTGAAAAAGTGATATTAGATAACAAAAAAATGACACCGATAAGGCGTCATTTTTTTATCCCTGATGGGATATTCACTTGGACTATAAGCCGAGTTCTGTATTTGATGGTCATCTATCTAGGATTGTTGTTGCCAACAACCTCAAGCGGTATTTTTGTTAGGCCAGAAAGAACACTATTACCTAACTTAACCTTGCATCAAGTGGGGTTTACAGAGCGATACTTGTTACCAAATACCCGGTGAGCCCTTACCTCACCTTTCCACCATCACCCTTGCGGGCAGTCTATTTCTGTTGCACTATCCTTAGAGTTGCCTCCACCAGCCGTTAACTGGCACTTTGTTCTTTAGATGCTCGGACTTTCCTTCCCTTAACTGTTATGATTAAGCGGCGACCATCTGTCCAACTGACTTTATTAGTATACCATATTTCGCGAGAAAAATCAAGAGGATAGATTGCATAGTAAAATTCTTTAAAAACAAGTTTAAATTTGTTGTTTTATTGCAAAAATTACATTATGAAAAGAAATATCGAAAAAATCAAAGATGCAATATTAAAAAAGGTAAGGTTTCACGCGCCAATTTGTTTTGAATCCTCAGTTGATAAAAGTGCGCTTTTTAAAGGCGGGGTGAATATAAACTTACCTATCTTTAAATACGACCAAGAAATCGACAAAACGATGCTTAAAGCGGTTAAACTTGCCGAACAGGAAGAACCATTTAATTTTGTCATTCCAATCGAAAAAATAGGCAAAAAATTTGAAAAAATCGCGTCAAAAGTGCAAAATATCGTGTTTTTTAGTGAAAATAACGCAAATTCATCGTTTTTAAGTATGATAAATAAGTTGAATATAAACTATAAAACGACATCAAACTATGACGTAAAATTTCAAAAAAAATACTTTATGTTAAACGATAAAATAATAAATCCAACCTATCGAGATTTTTCGTTAATTAAAGAAGAATGGGCGGAGGAGATAAGTTACACATATAGGGAGTTTATTCTAAACGGAAACAACATATATTTTAAGGTAAAAAACAACACATCTGTGCAAAAATCACAGACGATTTCTTTAAATTTGCCACTTGAAAATGGTTATTATTGTTTTAAAAGGGGAGAGAATGCCGTTTATATACACAACTTGCGCACGCTTGAAAAACAGGTGTTCAGTTATATCTGTCCGCACGCAAAGATTTCATTTTCGGCGGTTGATGGTCTTGAAAACTCGCGATTTGCAACCATAAATATTCTCTTAAAATTCACGCTGAAGCCAAACGAAGAAAAGTTTTTCTTCTTCCTCTTATCAAACAAAAAATGTCCGCTTAAAACATCTGCACAGTTTGACAGACTGTTTAATCTTTCGATGGATAAATGCCGCTCTATTTTTGATGTGCGGGTAAAGACTGCCGATGTAAAATTTGACCAGTTTTTCAATTTTACACTGCCAAGAAACATCTGGATTGACTGGAATAGGGGAATATACAACGAAGGGTTGGTGGAAAAATATTTGGTGCTTAGGAGAATGTTTGTAAGAGGAAAAGATAGGCTTGATTTTGTTCCGTTTAGGCAGATTGGGTTAAAAGAACTTGGCATCTATAACGGGGAAGTTTACAAAAAGGTTTTGATTTCTTTTGGCAACGATGAATATATGCAAGTTGGAAAGACGAAATTTTTTAATGTAAATTGCATAAGCCAAAGTGCGTTAAAAAACAAAGAGCCGATTTTTCTTGCTTTTAAGAGTGAATAATCCTCAAATTTTTAAATTTATTTTGATAATGTGTGGCAATCTGCTATAATAAATATATGAGAGAGAATATACCACTAGCAGAGCGCCTACGTGCCAAAAATTTTAGCGAATTTGTGGGGCAAGAACATATTGTAGGCAAAAATAAATTTCTTAGCAGAGCAATTTCAACAGGTAATGTTGGAAGTCTTATTTTTTATGGACCTCCGGGAACAGGGAAAACGACGCTTGCCGGCATAATCGCCAAAATGCTGAATGCGAATATCGAGAAATTAAATGCAGTGTCGAGTGGAATTGCCGATGCAAAGGCTGTAATTGAAAGAGCAAAGTCAAACAAGGCGATGTTCAATCAAGACACCTATTTGCTGCTTGACGAATGTCATAGGTGGAGCAAATCTCAAAGCGATTGCGTTTTGCAGGCAATAGAGGACGGAACAATCTTCTTTATAGGCTCTACAACGGAAAATCCATACACAAGTATGACAAGGGCGATTGTTTCGCGTTGCCACGTTTTTGAATTTAAGAAAGTTGAACCAAAGGATATCAAAAAGGTTATCGATAGGGCGCTTCTGGACAAAGAAAATGGGCTTGGAGATATAAAAATTGATATGTCAAACGAGGCAAAGGACTATTTGGCGTTTGTTTGCAACGGAGATGTTAGGGTTGCTTTGAACACCTTGGAACTTGCCGTTAAGTCGACAAAGATGAAGAGAGATGGCAGTGTTGTTATCGACAAAAATATCGTTGCTGAATGTTTAGATAAGAAACCTCTTTCGATTGATGAGTCGATGTATTATGACTACCTTTCGGCGTTCTGCAAAAGTTTGCGTGGAAGTGATGCAGAAGCGGCGTTGTATTACAGCCAACGATTGCTTCAAGCCGGGGTAGATCCACTGATCATTGCAAGAAGAATGATTGCTCACGCAAGCGAAGACATCGGAATGGCAGATTCAAACGCGCTGCTGATTGCGTGCTGTGCAATGTATGCCGTTGAAAAAATTGGCCCACCAGAGTGCTATTTAAGCCTCTCGCACGCCATCATTTACCTCTGTGAAGCGGAGAAGTCTAATAGCGTTTACAAGGCAATGAGTATGGCGGCAAACGACGCACAGACGAGAAGTGAAGATATCGTTCCTAACCACTTAAAAAATCACCCAAGCACAAATGATGATGAGCATAAGGGGTATAAATATCCTCACAATTACGGCGGATATGTGAAGCAACAATATATGCCAGACGGGCTGCAAGATAGGGTCTATTACGTGCCAAGCGAGAATGGAAAAGAAAAAAATATGCAGCGAAAAAAGTTAAGAAACAAGTGAGAATTTTGATATAAAAATTAAAGCGGAAAGGTAGAAAAATACCTTTCTTTTTTTGCCAAAAAGTGATGTTATTTTGACGGCATTATGACGCATATATGACGGCAAAAAATTGAATTTTGTAAAATTTTGTAAAAAATAGGCAAATTTGATGACATAAATGTTTGACTCCTCATTTTTCATAATTTATAATTTTGGTGTTTTGGAGGAAATATGAAGAAAAATAGTTGGGGAAAGACGTTGCTTCAAGTTTATCCTTATCTTGAAAAAATTGCTGGAGCGATAGATAAAATTTTGCTTAAAACGGCGCTAAACTCTTTTTATTACACCAGCACGTCTTATGAAGAAAACAATGTTTTTAACATCTCTAACAAACTTATCGACCTTGGAGAAAGGAAGGTTACTCTTATAAATTTGAAGATTCTTATCGAGGAGGCGCTTAAGAATATGAAAGAAGAGCAAAGCGCTTTGCTGATAGAAAAATATGTTGAACGCAAGAAATTTATTCAACTTGCCAAAAGCCACAATATATGTATGAGAACGGCATTTAGAAAAGTTGATGCCGCTGAAGAATCGTTTGCTAAAAGTCTAAACAAATTGGGCTATGACGATGGACGACTTTTAGAGTTTTTGAAAAATGAAACGTGGATATTAAATGTGCACAAAGTTGTTTCTAAGGGCAGTGAAGATACAATTCAAATTGGTGGAATAATTAAAATGGCGGTGGTTTAAATATCGCGCTCGTCATACTCAAAATAGTCGCCGTGTTGAATCTTTCTTATGCCACGTTTTTCCGCTCTTTTTGCCCCTTTTGTAGGCTTAACGAGGAAGAACAAGATTAGGGCGCTTGGAATTGTTATCGAGATAATCAAAAGTGTTTTTGTGCTTGTTGATAATTCGCTGAAATTTGTTGTGTTATTTGTAGACGTTTCAAGAACATCTGGGCTGACTTCGATAAGAATGTCTGTGTTTTCGGTAAAATCGGTAAGCCCTTTCGCTACGCAGGAATAGACATATCCATATTGCACCTTTCCGTCTACCACGGCGCTTGCGTAATACCAATCACTGCTGTAGTTTGTTACCATTTCGCCATTTTTGATGCCATAATACTCGAAATGCTGCCCCTCGTCAAAAGTCTGCACAACACTGCTACTTGTACTTGGGAGAGCGTAGAGATTGTAAGGCGTGTAGACATAAAAAGTTGCAGAAAAGTAAGGATTTTGTGGATTGCCAGACATAAGAGTTACATCGCTTTTTGCAACATAACCAGTTACGTTTTTGTAACTTGCTTCATAATAATTTCCGCTTGCCGCGCTAATCTTTACAAAGTATGTCTGTGGCAGCAGAAACAGTCCACTCGACGAGTTTGGACTGGAATAAAACCAGGTGTTTGATGTGTTCACTCTGCCATAATACTCGGTTGTTTCGCTTGTGCTGACTGCCGCTTTTGCGTAGTGAGAACTAAGATTTATAGTCCACAAAAAGAAAAATAAAAATACCAAAATTAATTTTTTCATACCTATATTTTAAACCTTGCAAATTCTTGATGCTTAGAAGAAAATTTGAGAATTGCAAGATTTTTTGTTTTTTTATGTCTTTTAGATAAAGGGAGAGAGTGATGGACGATGTGAGTGCAAATTTAAAACTGATAAATTTGGAACTAAAAAAGAGAAAACAACTGCCAATATTTAGATATAACACCGGCAAAATCGTTCACAAAAAGCAACTTTTATTTCACAAATGCTTAAAACGAAATAGGTGGGTTTTTGGAGGAAATCGCTCTGGAAAGACTGAGTGCGGTGCGGTTGAAACGGTTTTTCTTGCGTGCGGAATCCACCCATACAAAAAGAACAAACTGACGGAAGGGTGGGTTGTTTCACTTTCTAGGCAAGTTCAACGTGATGTTGCGCAGAAAAAGGTGCTTTATTATCTTCCAAGTTATGCCATCGAAAAAATTGTTATGCTTTCGGGCGAAAAGGACAGCGCCGAAAGTGGAATAATCGACTTTATTTTGGTGAGAAGTGAGTGCGGAGGGCTGAGCAGAATAGGTTTCAAAACTTGCGACCAGGGAAGAGAGAAATTTCAGGGTGCAAGTTTAGATTATGTTTGGTTTGACGAAGAACCGCCGTATGATATCTATCAAGAGTGCCGAATGAGAGTTATGGACAAGCACGGCGAAATTTTTGGAACAATGACGCCACTTAAAGGGCTTACTTGGGTCTATAACACAATTTATCTAAACGAGAATGACGACAGCGAAGTTTGGTGCGAGGAGATGGAGTGGGCGGACAATCCGTTTTTGCCAAAGGAAGAGATTGAAAATATGTCAAAAAGTATGTCGCAAGAGGAACTTGATTCAAGGCGATATGGGAAATTTTCGGCGAACACTGGACTCGTTTACACCGAATTTGACCAAACTGTCAATGTCATCGAACCGTTTGATGTGCCGAAGGAGTGGTATGATATGATTTCGATCGACCCAGGACTTCACAATCCACTTTCGGCGCACTTTTATGCTGTCGATTTTGACGACAATGTCTATGTGGTTGCTGAGCACTACGCTGCAGAAAAAGATGTTACTTATCACGCGGGGAAAATTAAGGAGATTGCGGATAGGCTGGATTGGAAGAGAACGAGTGGAAAACTTTTGGCACTTATTGATTCTGCTGCCGGACAGAAAACTCTTTCAAGTCAAAAAACGGTGGTGGAACTTTTCAATGAAAACGGCATACTTGTAAATCCAAAGGTGAACAAAGATATGTTTTCTGGCATCGCTGTGGTGAAGTCTTACCTAAAAAGCGCAGACGGCAAACCGCACCTTTTTATCTTTAAAAACTGCGTAAATTTGATAAGGGAAATTAAGTCATATTTCTGGGGCGATGGCGACAATCCAATAAAAAAAGACGACCACTCACTCGACGAATTGCGCTATTATCTTATGACAAGACCGCGCAACAACTATAAGCCGAAAAAGACCGAAATTCAAAAGGATAGAGAGCGCTTGGCAAGAAAATTAAAAATGATAAAATAAAAATATAAATAAAAATAATTAAAAATACGATATTTACGAATTTTTAATATTTAAAAAAAATTTTGAATAATTTAATATTTATTTGGAAATTTTTGTCAAAATGTGATACATTAATAATAGGATTGTCGGAGTGGATATGAAAAATAAATTTCGTTTATTTATATCATTACTTTGCTTGCCAGTGCTTATCTTTGCTCTGGGACTTTTTGTTTTGTTCCCTTCAGGCGATGATGCTGTAAGGGCAGACGAAGTTAAAACGGCAGATGTCGGGACACAAGATGTTGGAACTCAAAAAGTCTTTAGCACAGAAAGAGATTTCCAACTGTTTGTAAACAACTATGGACTTACAGCAGGCGACGACACCGCAAATATAACTATCACAAAAAACTTTGATATGACTGATTGGACTCTTAATAAAACTATTGGAACAAAAGAAATGCCATTTAAGGGGACTTTCAACGGAAACGGATATGCAATTTCAAATATATCATTAAATTTACAGGGGAGCACCACAAGTGCAGAAACATATTTAGGATTTTTTGGCTACGTAAGTGGAGCGAAGATTGAAAAGTTGCAGATAAACGGAACTTACAAAGTTTCTGCAACAAATGTGGCAAAAGATGTTTATGCTGGAATGCTTGTTGGATACGCAGAGGCATACACCGAAATTTCTATGTGCTATGTAAATCCTACCTACACACTAACATTGTCTAACACCGAAAATCTTCCTATGAACAGCCCAAACGGAACAACCGAAGTTCCATTTAACGAATTTTCTTTTGGAACTTTTGCAGGAAATCTTACCGACTCAAGCATAACAAATTGTATCGCATCTCCAACAATCAACACCGAATTTGTTTTGGGCACTGTTGATTCTGCCAACGCATATATTGGCGGATTTGTTGGAAACTTAAACAATGCACAAATTACCTTTGATGTTTCAAAGACGGTATTTAGAGTAACACTTACCGACTACTTTACCACAGGCAATGTATATGTTGGTGGGCTTGTTGGAATGGTAAGCCAAAGAAGAAGTTTGGTTAGAAATTGTGTTACCGAAAACACAATCACATACGTTGGAAATTCGGTGATTGACAGAAAGATTGGACTTGTTGGCGGATACATCGGCGCAACCTTGCCGGCAGCAAACAACATAAGTTACGTATATTACTTTACGCCATCGGCAACTTCAATCAACACCATATTCTATAATCTTGGCGAATATTGTAGTGCGATTGCAGTTTCGCCAGCAGAGTTGCATTTAACATCGCTTAACAGTGCTTTGTCATCGCAAAGTGCCTATGAGCAGTGCCAATGGTATGGCGGGAGTTACTGGAATTTTGATGATGTTTGGACGATGAACGGAAGAAATATCGCTCTGCAAACATTCTCAGCAGGCTATTCAATTTCTGTGCAGTTTGATAACTCTGATTCGGCTAGCACAAGAGAAAATGTCCTTGCTTTTCTCGATAATTATAACGAAGTTTTATACGAACTTAACGGAATCGACCAATACAGCGTTGCCACCACAATTCCAAGAGAAAACCTCTATGTCAAGGTGGGCGAAGCATACGAGCGATCGGAAAATCAAGACTATTCGTCTTTCACAAGCATTAGATATGGAACTTCGATTAGTTTCAAATTCAAGTTTAACGACAGCGTAGAACTTGACGATGTTCCTTTCTCAGATTATTACACACTCTCCACTTTGACCCTTAACAACGACAGAGTGGTTACCTTTGGAAAGAATCCAGATGGAAGCATCAATTATGTTATTCAAGAGGATTTATATCCAGATGTTACCATCGATGTTGCAAGCAATATAATAACAGTTACAATTTCTTCAATGTCGGCTAGATATTCGGGAAACTATTCGATTTCAATCGACCCTATCGAATTTACCGGGGTGTTTGAATATCGTCTTTACAATGCCGATGTTTTGCAGGTGGAAGAACCAAAGCGTGAATGCTATGTAACATACTCGCCAGGTGGAAACACAAACGACACAGAAGTGAACATCAACACTCTTACATACCACACCGAAGTTACCGTTACAACCGGAACAAACTCCAACTCGATTTACCTTTTTGTTGGTTGGTATCTTGACAACGACGAGGGCGAAGACGAACTTGTTGGCAGCAACCCAGAACTTACTATCAACTTTGGTAGCGGAAAATTTGTAAAAGATTTTGTGATTTATGCTAGATACGATGACGATGCGCGCGTGCTGGTTATCAGTATGGGCGAGGGAATAAGACAGATTTCAATTTCAACCGCCGCAGCATCTTACGAATTTGAAGAAAGCGGCACAATAAGTTTGCCTAAAGAGTTCTCTTCTATGACCGCCAGTGTTTACGTTGAAGAGGGATACACCTTCGACTCTCAAGTGCTGGTCGATAAAGTAAACACGTATAAAGGTGATGCAACAACGGGCGATATCTGTCAGGTTGAAACCAAAACCGACGAAGAAACGGGCGAAGTCTATTATGTGCTTACCATAAGCCTTGAATATTTAAACAGCGATTCAGCAAACGGCTTTATTATGGAGTTCACAACCGTGCCAGAAGAATCCTTCAACTGGATGGCATTCTGGATTATCATTGGGGTTGTTGCAGCGCTAATAGTTGCAGCAATTATAGTTGTTGTGATTGTTGTTATCAAAAAGCGCGGCGGCGGATATGCCGGTGGCGGAAGTGTTAAATCGACATATAAGGGAATGTATTTCTAAATTATAAACAAAAAAAGACTTACCAAAGAGGTAAGCCTTTTTTATTAACTTAAATATGGAATCAATCTGTCGATATTCTCGCGCTCGAACTTATAGAGTTTGTCGATAAGTTCATCAAGTTCGTCGGAGATGCCTTTGTGGTCGCTTTTATCTTTTATGCAGGTGATGATACCCATAAATGTGCCCATAAGTAGCAGTTCGGCAATTTTACGATTTGAATTGTCAAGCAAGGTAGAAAGGTTTATGCTTGTCCAAAGCCTTGCTTTTTCCAAAATGTTGTTGTCTTTTATGTTGTGATTTTCTGCCTTTGCAAAATTTTCACACTCCTTTGCCAAGATTGAATATTGGTCTTGCTGTTTGCATAATTCATTTACAAACGCATCATCTTCCACCTTTTTTATTATGTCCTCGATTGATTGTAGGGCAGTTTGGGTGTTTTGATATATTGCGTTTAAATATTTTAGTTCAAGTTCCTTTTGATTCACAATTTCCTCCTTAAAAATATGATTAACATATTTCGACATTTTATTCATAAGTTGCGGCGTATAGTTGCAAGTTAATTTCGCAAAATAAAAATATGAAAAAATCAACAAAAATTTGGCTTTTATTAACAATTTTAGCAATAATACCTGCAATTTTCTTAGGAAAATACTTTTTTGATGGCATTACGCCTTCTGCATCTGGCTTTGCGATAACATATTCGCCACTCTTTTGGGTGGGACTTGCTTCTATGCTTATTGCGTTTGTGTGCGCCGTGGTGCTTTATATTTTGCTACTTAAAAACACACGGCTTTCCACCCTTTTATTTTTCTCAATCTTTCCACTTACACTTGCGTATGGCGGATTTATAACTTACATTTTGCAGGCAGAAACATATAGCGACATAACCTCACAGGCGGTTGTGGCAACCTTTCGGCTTAGCGGAGCGCAAACGCCAAACAAACTTTTGTGGGTGCTGCTTGCAACACTTGTCTATCTTGCCCTTACACTGCTTGTCATTCTTTCTGCGTGCAAACCACTTAGAAGGGTGGAGAGAGTTGCCGAAAAACTTGGCGATGGAAGAGTTAAAACGGACGACATCAAGATTGGCGGCAGCAGACAATTTCAAGAGATCGAGCAGTCGCTAAACAAGATAAATTACATCTATAAAGAGAAGGACAATAAATTGCGCATCACAAATTTGGAGGCGAAGAAATACATTCCAAAGCAATTTTTTAAGTTTATTGGCAAAGGCAATGTGAGTGAACTTGAACTTGGCAAAGAGGTGAAGAAAAAAGCGACGACGCTTTATTGCGAGTTAAAGCCTAGACAAGAGAAAGAACTTACTTTGGAAGAAAATTTTTCTTATATAAACTCGTATATTAAGATTGTCGCGCCACTTATTTCGCGATATGACGGATTTATCGACAAATATCTTGAAAGTGGCATTTTGGCGGTGTTTTCAAAGGGACAGAACGCAGTTGAATGTGCAAATGCAATACTTAGGGCAATCAACGTGAAAAATAAATCCGGAAATACACTTCTAGATGCGAGATTGTCGTTGCACAGCGGAGAGGTTATGTTTGGAGTGGTCGGTGATGAAGAGAGAAAAGTGCCAGCGATTGTTTCTGGAATCGAAGATATGCTAAAAAAGATGCAGGAGATAAACAACTACGCCGGAGTGAAAATTCTTATCACAAAACAAGTTCTAGACGAACTGCCAGACAAGAGCAATTTGGAATATCGCAATCTTGGAAGTTTAACTTTTGAAGAAAAAAGATACACGCTTTTTGAAAGTTTGGAACATTATCCAAAGAATTTGAAGGAAAAAATAAAAAAGCACAAACCAAATTTTGAAAAGGGTGTTATGCTTTTTAATGACAAAAAATATGCCGAGGCAAAGGCGTGTTTTCAAGATGTTTTGCACTATATTCCAAGTGACAAACCGTCGTTTATGTATTTCAATAAGGCGAGCGAAAAACTTAGTGGCTAATTTATAATTTCACTTTTCTTGACTTTTTTGTAAAAGTCGTCTATTATAATAGATATGGGAAAGCAAGAGAAAATGTTTAAGCGCTGTCCGCGCTGTGATAATAAGTGCATTTCAAGTACAGAAAAATGTCCAGATTGTGGGCTTATCTTTTCGCGCTTGCAATATGCAACCAACGGTGCCGCTAAAGAAAAAATGCGCCGCGGCGACAGAGAGTATATTCTCTATGTAACTGAACTTCCAAAGGACTTAAGTTACGTAAAATTGCTGCTTTTTAGTTTGTTTTTAGGCTTGTTTGGGGTGCATTATTACTACACCGGCAAGTATGTTAAAGGCTTTCTTATGAGCGCGCTGTTTGCATACACAATTGTGCTTGTTATATTCAACCAATATCTTGTTGCGCACGAATTTTTGATGGAAATTTTGGCAATCCCAGTTGCGATTTTGGTGCTTGCGTGGATTGTCAGTGTTGTTTATGTTTTAAGCAGAAAATTCAAAGTTCCAGTTGCAATTGAGGTTTCAAAAACCGGCGGCTTTAAGGCATAGGTGCAAAGATGAAGATTGTTGTTGGAATTTCGGGCGGCGTCGATTCAAGTGTTGCTGCATATCTTTTAAAGCAGCAAGGGCACGATGTGATTGGGCTGTTTATGATAAATTGGGACGAAAACGATGGGCAGTGCACCGCCGCAGAGGATTATGAAGACGTTAAGCGTGTGTGCGAAAAGATTGGCATTCCATATTACAGCGTAAATTACGCAAAGGAATACTATGACAGAGTGTTCAAGTATTTTCTTGACGAATATAAAAAGGGCAGAACGCCAAATCCAGATGTGCTTTGCAACAGAGAGATAAAGTTTGGACCATTTCTCGCTAAGGCAAGGGCGCTTGGAGCGGATATGATTGCTACTGGCCACTATGCAAAAACTTATAAGAAAGATGGCCTTACATATTTGGCAAAAGCGAAAGATTTGTCAAAAGATCAGTCTTATTTTTTAAATCAACTGTCGCAAGATCAGTTGTCTTCCGTTCTGTTTCCACTTGCTGACATTGACAAGACGGAGGTGCGTAAGATTGCCAAAGAGATTGGACTTG
>CANQIX010000012.1 GCA_947624105.1 uncultured Clostridia bacterium | reverse complement strand
AGGAAGGTGGGGATGATGTCAAATCATCATGCCTCTTACGTCTTGGGCTACAAGCGTGCTACAATGGCTATAACAAAAAGACGCGAATCAGTAATGAGGAGCAAAACTAGGAAAGATAGTCTCAGTTCAGACTGTGGATTGAAACTCATCCACACGAAGATGAAGTTGCTAGTAATCCCGAATCAGAATGTCGGGGTGAATACGTTCCCGGGTCTTGTACACACCGCCTGTCACGCCATGGGAGTTGGGGGGACCCAAAGCCGGTGGGCTAACCTGCAAAGGAGGCAGCCGTCTAAGGTAAAACCAATGACTGGGGTGAAGTCATAACAAGGTAGCGGTATCAGAAGGTGCCGCTGGATCACCTCCTTTTAAAGAGAGATGTCGATGAGAGTGAAAAAACTCAAGAGAAGATGGAACGAAAGAGTTTCAGACTATGCTGGAACTTACAGAATCAACTGTTTAATATGTAAAAAGAGAGAGATTCTTATCTCTCTTTTTTTATTGCTTTTCTCACTTGTAATTCGTCCACTTTCGACAAAAATTGACATATTGCGACACGCAAAAATTTTGTCATATTTTTTAGATAGGTTAAAATGTTATTGTTGAAAGGAGAAAGTTATGAGAAATGAATTGTTAAGAAATTTCGCAATAAGAGCAAAACAAAAGTTGCTTGGAGTTGAAAAGAAAGAAAAGGCAAAAATAAAAGTTATCAGTATGGAAGATGACTCTTTTAAAGAGAAGGTGGAATATTTAATTTCTAAGGGCGACGAAATATTCAATCCAATACATTACCTGATCGACGAAAAGACAATGAAGTCCTTGAAGGGCGAGGCCCTTGAACGATATTTCTTTGAAATAGTGGACAAGTATAACCGCTTTAAAAATGAGATAGAAAACAGCGCAAGTTGTTAAGTAACCCTATATTTTTCTTTTTCATATATAAAAATGTGAAAAGAAAGATTTACAGAAATGTGCAATTTGTCGGCGAGTGCAAAATCGGCGAAAATGTGAAGTTTGTTGGACATTGCCAAATAGAAAACTGTGAGATTGGCGATGGCGTTGAAATACGAAATTCTGTGCTTGTCGAAAGCAAGATTGGCGAAGGTTGCGTCATCGGCCCATTCACAAACATTCGCAAGGGCACAGTGCTTGGCAAAAATGTTAAGGTGGGTGCGTTTGTCGAACTAAAAAATTGTGTTGTCGGCGATGGCACAAAAATTCCCCACCTATCTTATGTCGGCGACGCAACGATAGGCAGGCGTTGTAACATTGGCTGTGGCGTGATTTTCGCTAACTATGACGGCAAAGTTAAATCTCGCACAACGGTTGGCGATGATGTTTTTATAGGTTGCAATTCAAACATTGTCGCTCCGGTAAATATCGCAAACAAAACATATATTTGCGCTGGGACGACGGTTACAAAAGACACCGAAGAGGGCGATTTTGTGATTGGAAGGGTAAGGCAAGAGAACAAAAAGGGCAAAATCAACCGATATGTTTAAGTTTTCGACTTATTGTGTGTAATATCTCGGTTTATAGGTCATATTTTATATTATGAAAAAAATCAAACTGAAAAGCACTTACCCTTGCATCGTGAAGACGAAGGACGAGTTTTTCGATATTGACGAATATGATATGCTTGAAATCGAGGACGAAAAGCGAATCTTTGTCTATCCAATCAATGAAAGCAGAAGAAACATACCTTTTTATATCGACTTAGAAAATCTGCAAAATAGCAGACGATATGGCGTGTTTAATTTTGAATCCTTTTCGCTTTTGGTCTTAAATGATGAAAAACCACTTCGCATCTGCAACAAAGAGCATCTTTCTTTTAAAAGTGGCACTGTAACGGTGTCGCTGTTTTGCGATAGGCTTAAGTTTGAAACGCCGACTTACTGCGTCGAAGAAGACGTGGAGGCGTATGACAAGTTTAAGGTATTCAAACTTGATAAGTTTGCGTGCGTAAGTTTAGATGACGACAGACTCTACGCCTTCAACACGGCAGATAACAGGCTTGCCCTCTTTGCCGGGGAAAGTGTGGAACTAAACAACAACGAACTTGTTTTAAACAAAATATATTCTGGATTTGATAAGCATACGCGCACTTCGAAATACCTCTTTGAAGACGGGCAGATAAAACTGCAAAGCGAAGATTTAAAGTGTGAAACGCAGAGCAAGTGGGGAGAACTTTTAAGTGTTCGGTTTTTAGAGGCGGTGCGAGCCAACAATTTTGAGATGGCGCGCGGGCTGTTGTCTGAAAAACTTAAAATGAAAGTGAGCGCCGAAAGTCTGTTAAAGTTTTTTGGAAAGATAAAGGCGATATTGCCAATCTCGCTTAAAGAGTTTGTGCTTGTATGCGATCTGGGGAAAAAGTATGTGCAGATTCAAACCTCGCAAAATGCGATAGAAGATATTTCGGTCGATGAATTATAAAGAAAAAAGCATCTAACGTAAGTTAAATGCTTTTTTAATTGAAAATTCCAATAAATTTTAAGTTTTTTTCAAATCTCGAGTAAAAATTCGCTGCCAGCACTTTTAGGGTTAAAAAGGCGGTTTCTTGCGGTATTTTTATCGTTTTAAGCGCATCATAAGTGTTCTCGCTTAAAAGTTTAATCACTTTCAGTTGTGCTGCAGATAGTTCTTCGGTTTGAAAACTCTTGCACGCTTGACAGACAAGTTCGCCAACGTTGTAGTTTATAAATACGTGGTCGTGATATTCGTTTCCGCAACAAGCACACTTTGGTGTGTAGAGCGGAACACCATAGGCGCTAAACACATCGAGCATAAATTTTAAGAGGGGGAGATATTTTGAAGTGCTTTCAAAGGCGATAGATTTAAGTGCCTTTATTAGCGAAACGAAAAGTTCATATTTTTCATTTGCCACGTTTAAAGAGTTCACAATTTCAAGCAAGGCGCTTGCTTCAAAGTATTTGTCGATATCTTTAGACAGCTTGTCGAACGTTTCGATTATATCCACCGAAGTTATTATGTTTGAGCCCTTGCCTTCTTCGATAACAAAATCGCCAAAGCAAAAAGGTTCTTTTGCGTATTTCATTTTCGCCTTATCGCCACGCACACCCTTTAAAGTTGCCCAAATTTTGCCTTCTTCAATAGAAAAAAGGAGAACATTTTTATCTTTCTCCTTTATATCATTGCTTTTAATAACGATTGCTTTGACTTTTTTAGTCATTACATTGATGGTCCTTGGTATAATTCTTCTTTTGCAGCCTTTTCAGATTTTGCTTCTCTTTCTGCTTGTTTTGCTTCTAAGTATGTAAGAGGGTTGCCGGCTTTGATTCCAGGGATACGTCCATAGAAAGCGTCAAACAAGATATCTACTTGCGAATAATCTGGGTTATTGGCTCTTTGTTTTGCATAGTAGTCGCTTGCAATCTTTTCTGCAAACAATCCACATACCTTAACTCCAAGTTCTTCGTTATTTTCTTCCTTAATCATTCTCTGTATCATACTCTCCTCCTTTTAGTTTATAAAACTTATCATTTTATATTCATATTATATAACAAAATCAGCATCTTGTCAATATTAAACATTTTTTAAAGTAAAATATTTTAAATTTTTTCTTCGGCAAATCAGTTTGAAAAAACTTTGAGTTGTATTATAATATCAAAAACTAGGAGAGAGATATGGAAAAGATTGTTATTGCAACCGGAAACAAGCATAAGGTTGAAGAATATAAGGCGTTTTTTGAGGACGCGGAGGTGCTGTCGTTAAAGGATATCGGCTTTACTGCCGACATAGAGGAAACAGGCGAAACGTTCTTTGACAATGCCTTTATAAAAGCAAAAGCGGTGTCGGACTTTTTGGCAGAGTTTGGCGATGATGCAGCGGTAATTGCGGACGACAGCGGACTTTGTATTGAAGCGCTTGACGGAGAGCCAGGAGTTAGGAGCGCAAGATATGCCTCTGACCATAACAAAGAGTTGAACAGAAAAGCGGTTTTGGAAAAAATGAAGGGGAAGAAAAATCGCAAGGCATACTTTATTTGTGTGCTTGTAAAACTCTATCCAAACGGCGAATACATATCTGCTGAGGGAAGAACCTATGGCACGATTTTAACTAAGGTTGCAAAGAATGCCGATCAGGCGTTTGCGTATGATTCAATCTTTAAGAGCGACGACCTCGGCAAGCCATTCAGCGAATCGACGATTGAAGAAAAGAACTCTGTTTCTCACAGAATCCGCGCAATGAAGAGGTTACTTGAAATTGAAGAGGAGATGAAATCGATATAAAAAAACAAGGCATTTGCCTTGTTTTTATTGTCTCCAAAGGTTGTATCTGTCTATCACAAATCCAACACCAATCGCGTTTGGCCCGGTATGGCAAATGATGAAAAGTGGCAGAGATTCGGTGGACATATAGTTTAAGTTAGGAAATGACTTTTTGAAGAACTCTTCAAACGCTTTAAGTTCTTTAGCGTTTTCGTCTGCAAAACTGTGGGCGATTGCCAGCCTTAAAGTGCCGTCAAGTGCTTCGTTTGCAAAATGTGTTTCAATTTCGTTTTTCAAAAGTTGAATCAACTTCTGTTTTGCTTGCCCCATCGATATAACTTTCGAGTGAGAAAACATATGTCCTTTTTCAAAACGTATAATTGGTTTTATGTTCAAAAGAGTGCCAACGGTTGCCTCTAGGGCATTTACTCTTCCGCTCTTCTTTAAAAATTTCAAAGTGGAAACGGCGAGATAAATTCTGGAATCGCCATCTTCTGCTTCAAGTTGATTTTTTATTCTTTCGGCGCTTTCGCCGTTGTCTATCAAATATCTAGCCTCATAAAACGCCATTTTGTTTGTTTGAGCAACTTGTTTGTTGTTGCAAACAAAAACTTTGCCTTTAAATTCCTCGTCTAAACTTGCCTTGCTTGCAACGTCATAAGAACCACTTAACCCACTTGCAATCAAAACATACAAAACTTCGTCATATTCCTTTAAGAGATCTCTCCAGACATCTTTCACAAGTTCGATGCTTGGTTGCGATGTGCTTATCTTAGCATCGCTCTCCAAAAACTTAAAAAAATCTTCACGGCTTAAGTTTGAACCTTCTTCATAAATTTCCTTGTCAATCACAAAAGTGATAGGAACAATTTTTGCAGGTTTAATAAAGTCGATATCTTCTTTTGTCAGGCAGGCTGAATTGTCTATTAAAAGAGCAGTTCTTTTCATTTGTCCTCCGAGTATGAAACATAATAACTATACCATAAAACGAAAAATTTTCAAACTATTTTACACCATACAACAATAAAAAAGAGCCAAATGTTGGCTATTTTTATTTTATTTGGGTTAGGCTTGTAATGAACCTTTGTCGGAATCTTCCTTTGTTGTCTTTTTGTAAGCGCGTTCTTCATAGTTTTCAACAGGAGATTTTCCAGGAACATAAGAATATTCGTGTTGCTCTAAGTCGTTCTTAGGAATTGTGTTTGCAAACTCGGAAACAGTTTTTTGCAATTCCTGAGTGTAGTCATCATAATCTCTTGTTTTGCTACGAACGGCGTTCTCAGTTTGGGTCATATAAGTTTTTGCCAAAACTAAGAGTTTTTTGGTTGTTTCATCGACATCTTTGTATGGGTCGATATCTGGCGCTTGCAAAAGTTTTTCAACATCTTGAATGTAGGAAGAAATTGCATAGTTTGCAAGGAAAGAAAATCTTTCGTTGTAAAGTCTGTCATAAACTTCCTTGTTTTTCTTTGGTTTTGGTTCATCTGTGAAGATAAGTTCATAATCTGACTCGCAAACATCGATTGCGGTGTGGGAGTCTAGTTGATACTTAAAATATCTGTGATAAACTGTCGAAACAAGTGCAACCTTATCCTTTGTGATAAGCCCACTTCTCATAATCTTTCTTGAAACATTTTCTGGTTCAGCGCCAGTGATGTAAGAAGTTTTGCTTACTCTCTTTCTTACATAGTCGCGATATCTTTGAAGTTTTCTTGTATAGCCACTTGTCTGTGCTTTATCAAGAGCCTTAAATCTCTTCATTACGTCCATTCTTTTTTCCTCCATATACAGAAATTATATCGCATTTCGCCCTTTTTGTCAATACGAGTTTAAGAAAAAACAAACCGCTTGATGCAGTTTGCTTATTCTTCTTTTTGTTCGTCTGTTTTGTTGGCTAATTTTGTTTCGAGTCTAACTCTTTCGATACGCCCGTTTTCAACTTCAAGAATTGTGAAGTCAAGTTCAATAACGCGCTCTTCAAATGTTCCGTCTGCAAGGAAGCGGTCGTCGATTGCATAGATTGTAACTTTTTGGTTGACTTCTGGCATTGTTTCGATTTGGTCATATAGAAGCCCGGCAACTTGTGAGGAGTTGGTATCTGGGAGGTGTTCGATTTCAAGATAGTCAAACAGATTTTTTATGTCGGTGTCGCCACTGAGTTCATAGACGTTTTCGTCGATTTTGTTGATGTAAACCTTTATATCTTCTTCGTCGTCGTGTTCGTCATACACCTCACCAACAACTTCCTCAATTGTGTCTTCAAAGGTAACAAGGCCACTCGTTCCGCCGTGTTCATCGACAACGATGCAGAGGTGTTGTTTCTCTTTTTGCATAAGTCTTAACACGTCATTTACGCGCATATTTTTATTGACAAACAATGCTGGGTGCACGATTGAAGTTACGTCGAAATCTTTGTTGTTGATATAGTTAAAACAGAAGTCTTTATAGTTGATTATTCCAATAATATGATCCTTATCCTCGTCATACACTGGGAGGCGGGAGTAGTTTGATGTGTTGAAAACTTCAAAAATCTCGTTTGGGCTAAGTTTAAGCGTTTCCGTGTCAACTGCAACAATATCAACACGTGGAGTCATAATGTCGTAAGCGGTTTTCTCTTGAATGTCAAGCACCCCTTGAATTAAATCGGCATCTTCACTTTCGATAACGCCCTCTTCCTCCATCTTGTCGATGATCGATTCAAGTTCGTTTTCTGTGATAGTTGGATTGTGCTCGTTATTCGACTTTCTTGCAAACAACTTTTGAAGTTTCAAGAAAATGAAGATAAGTGGAGTGAGAATCTTCATATACACATACATAAAGCCGGCATACCTTAAAGCAAGTTTTTCTGGGGAACGCGAGGCAAGTGTTTTAGGGACAATCTCTCCAAAAATCAAAACGATAAGAGTCATAATAACGGTGTTTAATATATTTGAAAGTGTTGGGTTTGTTATGAGGATTCCAAAAACAAACGCACACAAAGTGGTTGAACAGATATTTACAAAGTTATTTCCAATAAGTATGGCGATTAAAGTTTTATCGGTGTTTTCGGCAATATAAACAGCCTTTCTTGCTCCTCTAACCTTGTCATCTGCCATCGTTTTAAGCCTAATGACACTTGCAGTTGTAAATGCGGTTTCTGCAGAAGAGAAGAACGCTGAACAAAACAATAAAAAAATAATAACAATAAATAGAATAATTATCACCGAACTCGGCATGCAAAATCTCCTTAAATACTAAGTGATTATACCATTATATAAGGCGTTTGTCAACATTTTACATAGGCGTATACATATTATGGTATGAACAACAGCAACAAAACTGTAACATATTTTTATATTTTTAATAGACTGATAATGTGTAGCAACGCACAAACAATGTTGCATACATAAGAAAATTTTAGGAGGCACAAATGAACTTTTTCGGCGGTTCTAACTGCAACGAAGGAATGGGAAGTGGAAACACATCAAACAACAACTGCTGCTCGCTAATCTTCATACTATTGCTTTTGCAATGCTGCGGAGGTTGTGGTATGAGCGGTATTAATGTTGACTGCGGCACAATTTTACTTCTTTTACTCTTATCCAACTGCGGCGGGTCTTTCGGTTGCGGAAAGTAACAGAAAATCAAGCGAGAAGGGAATAAAAATCCCTTCTTTTTTCTTTTTTACGTAAAATATTTGGCAATAATGAAAAAATTTTTACTAAAGTAGTTTACTTTTTGTGTTTTTTGTAGTAAAATACAGATGAATAGGAGAGGACTATTATGAACGTTAAAAAGAGATATGGAAAAAACGCAGTTCTTATCTGGAAGGATAGAAGAAGATATTTAGGTCTTCCACTTTCTTTCACAAGATTTTATTTGATTAAAAATGGCGATGATTGGTTCAAAGCATTCGTTGATGTTGGCTTGTTCAACACCGTTATCGATGAAGTAAACCTTTATCGTATGTATGATATCGCTTTGAAACAGACTTTCTGGGATAAGATTTTTGGAACAGGAACAGTTATCATCTTCACAAGTGATGAAACTCTTCCAAAACTTGTTTTAAAAAGCATCAAAAATCCATTCAAAGTTCGTGATATGTTCTCGAAACTCATCGAAGAGCAGAGAAAACTTCACGGCGTTCGCGTTGCGGAATTCCAAACAAAATAGTAAAAGACTACATAAAAAAAGGACAGTTTTGCTGTCCTTTTTTTGTTATTTAATTAAGTTTCTGTTTTTGTAATATGACAATATTGAAATCAAAACGATAAGCGCAATAAAACCTATGCTTGTGCTAAATGACAATATAGTCATTGTTCTGTCCATACTTCCAAAAACCATAATCAAAGTATGTTGAAGAGTTAATATGGAAACTATCGCACCAATTATATCAAGCAATTTAAAAAGAATAATTGTAAGATTCTTAGTTTTTTTGGATTTTGTATAGTTTACGATTGCAACCGTTACCTTATATACGCAAAATGCAGCCATTGTAATTGCAGGAATTGTGCCAAATGCTACCGCTTGAGGACGGGTTACCATAAGAATTATTGGCGCAATTAAACAGAAATCAATTACAAAAACAAGTGCAGAAGATATTTTGTAGTTTTTTAGTCTTATGCGGTTTTGCTCTTTTGCATCTTTTTCTTTTATACGACTTTCAATGATGAGGGAAGCGGTTCGGACTAATATGAGTAAAGCATAATAAATTGAAATTCCAATCGCAAAGCCATTAAAAAATACTATGCTTAAATATAGGTTGTATATAACGAATGCTAGAGTTATAACTATTGAAACTATCGAAGAAAAATAAATGTTACTTTTTTTGTTATTATTTTTCATTTGTCGTTTCAAATGGTCTAACACACTCGATAATTGCTTTTGTAACAAGTTCGATGCTGTCAGCACATCTGCCTTTTATCCACTCGTCAATAATTGCATACACACCATTGATGTAATATGCGGTGAAGTATTTTTTTAAATCTTCTTCAACCTTAAACTTGCTATAGATCGGATAGAGTATATCTTTTTGCAAGAGAGTGTAATTTTTATAAGATTGCATAAGCACAGGGTGTTTTGCAGAAACTTGATAGACAACTTTGTTTTCTTTCACAAATTCTAGATATGGTCTTAGATATTGCGGAGTGATAAGAATTAAGTCTTCCTTTTCTGCTTTTTCAGTGTTCAAATTTTGATTGGAAAAGTGCTGTAAAAATCTTTTATTTGTGTTTTCAATCGTCTCGCATAACAACTCGTCAATGTTGTCATAATGCAAGTAAAAAGTTGAGCGATTGACACCCGCCTTTTTGCAAATTTCTTTGACCGTGATAGATTCATAGTCCTTTTTGTTTAATAACTCTATCAGTGCTTGATTCATAAGTAGCGCAGTGCTGTAATATTTGCTTTCGGATTTGTTCATAGCACTTCTCCTTTTTGTTGTTACTCTTCTTCGCTAATTTCTTTTGCAAGGTTCATAATGTCGTAGGCATATTTTGCTTTGCCTTTAGAGAGAATCTTTTTGTAAATTGGATAGTTTACGCAGCAACCAACAATTCCTACAACGCCAATGGCAGAACCAGAAATTATGGCTGCAAGTCCGCTTGTAAGCACTTGAAGTGCAAGGCACATTCCAACTCCAAAGACAAGGGCGCTTATAATTCCAAAGGTGTAAGCGAAAATTCTTGCTGGATTTTTGGCTTTTGCGTCCAATTTTTTAAGTTGCTTAATTTTTGTTGTTTCCTTTTGAGCATAATCGCTGGCAATTTGCTCAGCATAAATTTTGTCTGTATTCATATTTTACCTCCTTTATGATACACCTAAATTATAGCAGTGAGGAGGTGGAAATAACACGACACAAAAATTCAAAAATGTCTATTTCAACAAGAATTTTTAATATTTTATCATATTTTTATAAAAATTTTATGAAAATAGAAGAAATTTTGTTTTTCAAGCGTGCGTATTGAAACTTTCTATAAAATATGTTACAATAATACATATGGAGGCGTTATGGCAGAGTTAGAAAATGCTACGCTTGTGTGGAATCTTTCGACAGGGAGAATTTACTCCTATTTGTTCACCGGAGGAGATGCGGTGGAACTTGACACGCTGCTTGACATAACTAAGGCGTGCAAAACTAAGGAGCAGTATCAAGCAAAATTTAGCGAAGTTATGAAAATCCTTGATAGCGCTAAGGCGGACGCTTTGAAAAATTCTCAGGGTAAGGTAAATTTTGACCTTATGTTATGCGTCGAAACGGATTTTGATGGCAACGCTAAGTTTGTTAAAGACATAATCTCTCAGCGCGAGGGAAAGGAGAGAGTTGGAGTTGTTCTGTTTCCAAAATTTAGGCACAGATTAGCCGAATTTGAACGCGACGAACTTAAAATGCAATTTGTTAAAGACTCTCCAGCAAGTCTGTTTGCAAACACAAGGGATAACGCCGAAATCGATTTTGAATTGACACAAAACGAACTTAACGACGTTAAGGAGATCGATAAACTTCTGCAAGAAAAGCACAATACAAAACTATCTTTCAACAGTCTTGCCGATATATGCTATGTCAATCGAGGCTATTTGGACGAAGATTCGTTTAAGAGATTTGAAAGAAATCACCATAGTTCGGTGTTTGGAGATAAGCGAGAGGAAAATCACTTAACTGTTGAACAGGTTGAAAATGCAAATGAGCAAATCGACAATGTAGTAGATAAAATCGTCAAAGCAAAACTAACTCCGCTTGAAGCAATGTTGTATATCGGCGATTTTGCAATGTCGTTTAAGTATAAATACAAAAAGTGTGGCGAACTTGACAGCAGTTTTGTTGGCGCATTATCTTCGAAAAAGAGATACATAATTTGTGCGGGCTACACGCAACTTGTCAATGCTTGCGTAACAAAACTAAACAGAGAGTGGGAGAAACAAGGCTACAACCTCGGCAAACTTTCCTCATCGCACTGCGGAATAAGAACATATAACAGGCGACTTTTTGGAAGAAATCCGGTTAAACTTGCCGATATATACGGAAATGAAGTTACAAATTACTTTGAAATTCTAAGATTTGAATGGAAAACTGCCGAAGTTGGACACGCAATCAACTTAATCGGCATCGAAGACGAAAAGTATGGTGTTAAGGGCGAATATATAAACGACTCAACAAGCAACGACGGAAAGGGTATAAACTATTCACTGTTTCCACTTCAAGACTTGGCACACTACAAAAATTTTGTGGTAGGGCAGAACTATGTTGAAAACGACATAAGCGTGCTTGGACTTAGAGATAAGATGCTTCTGCTTAAGGAACATAAACACTGCAAACCAATCTCGGCTGACGTGTTTAAAGATGCTTTGCAAAATATGTATAAAAAGACTTCCAATCTTGACGATGTGGAGATTGAAAAAAAGGTTGAAAAAACGATAAAGCGATTCAATAAATATAAAAAGGAAAATTTTGACAAAAAAGTAAATGCCGATCCAGTGTCAGCATCATAACAAAAAAGCACGATAAATAATCGTGCTTTTTAATTTATAATTGTTGGACGGTGAGATTTGCGTTGTTTACAGTTATGGTGTCAGTGCTTGAATTTATAAGTGTAAGAGTTGATGTTTGCGGAACGACAAGGACGATTGTTTTTGTGTTTGTAAATGTTCCGGTTGCAGTTGTTGTTGCGGTTGAACCATCGATTGTTGCACCGTTAAGTTGCAAACTTGTTGAAAGTGTGCCGGAAGCGGGAACTAAGGCGTTTACTGAATAAGTTATCAAATACGTGCCAGCATCAAGACTTACGCTGTCAGCACCGCCAGAGGTGATAAGTGTTCCTCGTGAAGTTGTTAAGGTAAGTGGAATTGCTGTGTTGGTTGTAACTTCGCCAGTGGTAGGAGCCTGGAAATATCCATAGGATAGTGCAGTGATTGGATTTACAACATTGTTAGACCCTTGGTTGCACTGCCCAAACACCCAGATTGGATTAGGAGTGTTAGGACAACAACCGTTGCCGCATCTTGTATAGCAAGTCATATTTTCTCCTTTTACGATGTCATTAACATTTTATTAACTTCCTTCAAAATGTGTTAACGAAAAGGCGTGGCGGTTGCTATATAATAAAACCTATTGACATTCTTCGCACTTTATTGTTAAAATAATTGTATATAATTAAAATAAGAGGCAGTTTATGTGGGATATAACTTTGTATAACGTTTTATTCACGATAAATAATATCGTTTTAATTGTAATTGGGATTCCTTTTCTAATGCAGTTTGTCTTTATGTTTTTGTTTTGGTTGCCTAAGAAAAAATTTCCAAAATCCGAAAAGAAGAATAGAGTTTGTGTTTTGATACCGGCTCACAACGAAGAAGATGTCATTTTTGACACCGTAAAACGCTTGCTTGATTTGCAAACCTATCCAAAAGAGATGTTTGACGTGTATGTTGTGGCGCATAACTGCAACGACAAAACGGCAGAACTTGCAAGGAAGGCAGGAGCAAAGGTGTTTGAACTTAACGATCCAGATCCAAAGCACCACATCGCCGCATACGCACTTAAATTTGGCTACGAGCAGATTTTGGCAACCGGAATCGACTACGACTTTTCGATTAGATTTGATGCCGACAACCACGCAAATGACGAATTTATCGACCTTATGAATGACGCCTACAATGCCGGAGTTGAACTTGCAAGACCTTACGAGTCAGCCCTCAATATGACGCAAAACAAATTCACAAAAGCGTGCGGACTTTACTACACTTTCGATTCGAGATTTTCTTCCAGAGTAAGAGAAAGATTGCATCTTGATGCACACGTAAACGGACCAGGCTCGATGGTGAAATTCCAAATTATCAAAGATATCGGCGGATACGACACCACAAGCATAACCGAAGACACAGAGTTTTGTTTTAAACGCTTACTCGAAAAACATAGAGCGCATTTTGTTGAAGACGCAGTTGTGTATGAGGATTTGCCTTCGACCTTTAAGGACACATATTCAAGAAATAAAAGAATCGCATCGGGAAATGTTAGATTGCTTGCAAAATATACGCCAAAATTTTTGTGGAAATTCCTTACAACTTTCAATTTTTCATATATTGAGCAACTTCTAACTTACTTTTTCAACGTTATCTGCGTCATTCTTTGCACTTGGATTCCTGCGTTTTACATCTACGATGTTGCATATCTGTGGGGCAAGGGAGCGTTCACCGACGCACAGGCCACCGCACTTGGAATCCACGCCGCTGGGCTATATAATCAACTGATTTTAGTTGGCAGCATTTTGCTTGTGCTGTTCCTACTTGCAGGAATTGGACAGGGCGTTCTTCTTGTGCTGCTTGATTACAAAAAACTTGGCGCAACAAAACGTAGACAACTTTTAGACGGCGCACTTCTCTTTCCAGCGTTCACCGTTGTATATTGCATAACGATGTGTTTGGGCGCTTTTTCAAAACCAGTTTGGAACAAAGTCAATAGAAACAAAAAGGCGCAGACAACCTATGTTGAACCATCAACAGCGGAAGAGGCTCAGCCCGAAAGCAGAGCGAGTGAGGGGAAGTAAACTTACTGCTTGCAAAAATTCACAAATGATTAAAGAGGATAAAAAATGGATAATAAAACGACAATCGAAGACGCAAAGCAAATAGTTAAAAATTTTTGTGATGAGAGGGATTGGGACCAATTTCATAACCCTAAGGAACTTGCCATAGGACTATCGACAGAATCCAACGAATTGTTGCAAATTTTTAGGTTCAAATCGGAGAAGGAGATGCAAGAACTTATGAACAGCGAAAGGCGAACTGACGTTGAAGAAGAACTTGCAGATGTCTTCTATTTTGTGCTAAGATTTGCGCAAATGAATAACATAGACCTCTCTACAGCGGTCAAAAACAAGATTGCCAAAAACAGCAAAAAATATCCAATCGAGAAAGCCAAAGGCTGCAACAAAAAATATAACGAGTATGAATGAAGTAAAAAATTTAAAAGGTAAAATCCTCGTTTAAATAAAGCAATTCAGTTGCAATGTAAGCCTTCCAGTGGTTCTTAAAAGATTTGACTATTATTTTCTTTGTTTTGTGCAAAAAAATAATCCGAGCCAGTGCTGGTTCGGATTATTCTTTTTTGGTTGGCTTGAGTGGACTCGAACCACCGACCCCCACCTTATCAGGGTGGTGCTCTAACCGACTGAGCTACAAGCCATTATGGGTTGCAGTATTTTAAACTTGCTTTATCATTATACAGTGCAGCGAAAAATTTGTCAACTATTAAACGCAAATTTTCAAATTTAATTTTGGCATTGGGGAGTGGAGATTGGACGGGCAAGGTGAGATTGGGCGGGTGAGGTGAGAATGTTTTAGGCATAGATATTGAAATTCAGTAATAGTCTGCTTGCTTGTAAGTGGCATTAGAGAAGGGTATAAAAAAAGGCTTGCGCTGAGGCAAGTCTTTTTGGGACTTTTAAGCGATTTATAGGAGATAGATTACTTTCTTATAAATTTCTCATCTTTCCCATTAGGATTATCTTCAACATATCGTTTAACATTCATATGCAGATCATATTTATCGCGCAGGGCGGCGATTTCTTGCATTGTGGCAGATGTGTGGTGCTTGTCAAGTGCGGTTTGGCTTTCCCAACTGTCTATAAGCAGCACGCTTTCATTATCTTCCAAAGGCAAAAAATATTCATATCTTAAATTGCCTTTTGTTTTGCGGATCTTATCGACAATTCCGCCTTTTAGCATTTCTTCGGCGAACTTTTTTGCGTTTCCATTTTTGCCTGTGTATAAAATGTTAATTGTTATGCTCATACATACCTCTTTAAATTTTATAAATTCTTTCCAAGTTTGTATGCTTCTTCCAAATATTTTGAATGTGCAGTCATACTTGGCGTTCCACAGCCTTTGCCCAAAACAGTTCCGCAATCTTTGAAATTGAGATATCTTACAAGAGTTTTGTAATGATTTAAGAGTGCTTCAAAAGTCCAATTGTCGCTGTTCCAAGCAACTGAAAGCAGGGCGGATTTCAGTCTTTTTCTTTGCATATCGCCGTTTATTGCGCAGAATCTGTCAATCACAATTTTTAATTGCGCCGAAAAGCCATAATAGTAAAGTGGAGTTGCAAAAACAAGCATATCTGCTGACAAAATTTCTTTTTTTAAGTTTTCCATATCGTCCTTTTGAACGCATGGGCCGTTATATCCGCACGCAATACAACCGAAGCAAGGGTGAATGTTCATTTTTGCGACATCGAAGCATTGGACTTCGTGTCCGCTTTCTTTTGCGCCTTTTATAAAAGAGTTGACCATAAGTTTGGTTGAACCATTAACATTTGGGCTGCCCATTAAAACAACGATTTTCATTTGTTTACTCCTTTAAAAGTTTTTTTGCATTGATTTTGTATATATTTTTTAACAATTTTTATATTTTTCGTTGTTATCTAAGTGATTTTTCTTCGCAATCACAACTTTTGCGGGCGAGTGTGGATAATCACTGCCATAAACAATTTTATTTTTATCTGCCCTTGAAAAATAAATCACAATGCTTTTTTTTAAATCAGTCATTCCCTCTATTTCAATTTGTTATATTGTTTGTCATCAACTGGCTCGAGCCACTCGTTGGAAGTTTGTTCGCCGGGAACTTCGATGGCGAGGTGGGAGAACCAACTATCTTTTGCCGCGCCGTGCCAATGCTTTACGTTTGCTGGAATGTTTACGCAGTCGCCAGGTTTAAGTTCGATGGCCTTTTTGCCAAATTCTTGATAATATCCTCTGCCACCAACACAGATAAGAATCTGCCCGCCACCAGATTTTGCACGATGGATATGCCAATTATTTCGGCAGCCTGGCTCAAAGGTTACATTGAAGATTCCTTGCTCTTTGCAGACTGGTGCGAGATAACTTTGTCCGACAAAATAGTCCTTAAAGGCATCGTTGGTGTTGCCGATAGGGAAGAAAATTGTGTTTTGATAAATTTCTTTTTCGGTTTTTGCATCTAACTTTTCGTTCCAAACATCTTTTGCAAGTCTAAACACTGCCCACGCCTTAGGCCAGCCAACGTAGAAGGCACAGTGGGTGATAATGGCAGCAATCTCGTTTTTGCTAACTCCGTTGTTTCTTGCGTTTTGCAAGTGATAGATAAGCGAGGTGTCGGTTATTCCGGAGGACATAAGGGCGACAACGGTGATAATGCATCTTGTTTTAAGGTCGATGTCGTGATTGTTCCAGTTCTCGCCGAAAAGCACGTCATCGTTGAAATGTGCAAAGTCAGGAGCGAAATCTCCAAGTTGTTTTTTCCCTGCATCTTGTGTTATTTTCTTCATAATTTCTCCTTTTTTAATTTTTTTCGCTGTTTTTATATGATTTTTTGCAATTTTTCATTCAAATTTGCCTTTTTAAGAAATTTTTACAGATTGAGACCTTTAATCCAAGCGGCGAGAGCGGAATCACTTGGATTGCCGTTCAAGAGTTTTCCAACTTCGATTTTTGCCTTTGGGGCGCTTGGCTGCAAGAACTTTACGGTTTCGCCAAATCCACTTCCGCCGGAGGTTGCAAATAGCACAATTCTCTTGCCGGAGAAGTCGTAACTTTCTAAGAAGGTGTTGATGATTGTTGGGGCGACATACCACCAAATTGGAAAGCCTAAGAAGACGACGGCATACTTTGATGTGTTTAAACTTTTTTGCACAATTTCTGGGCGCGAACTTTTGTCTGCCATTTCAAGCGAAGAACGCGATTTTTTATCCATCCAATTTAGGTCGGCGCGCGTGTATGGTTTTTGTGGACTGATTTCAAACAAATCCGCTTGCAAAACTTTTGACAGGTGTTCTGCCACCTTTTTGGTAGTGCCACTAGCACTAAAATAAGCAACTAAATTTTTCATATTGTTCTCCTTTACGATTTTATTATATCACAAACTTAAAAATGGGTGGTAAAGATTGAAAGCAATTTTAAATAGTTTTTGCAAAGAAAAAAGACTTACAAAATTGTAAGCCTTTTTTAACGTTTAAGATTTTACGCTTGCTCAAAGTAGAAAACAAGTTCGGAAATCAGTTTTCTTTCTTGTGTGTCTCTAATTTGTCCAATTCTGGAGTTAGATCTTATATAGAAATTGAGGTTAAGCAACCCATCTTCTTCTATTTGGTTATTATTAATACTCACGAGGCCAAAATCACCCAAAGGTTCAAGTTCGTTGCCTTCAGAGTCTAGAAATTTGAATTTCAAAACGCGATTCTCTGATGGAACAGAATTAAATGGTATGTTAAGAATATAGGCAGTTAACGCATAAGTAACAACAGGACTTTGTAAATCTGTTTCTTTAGCAAAAGTTGTGTCTTTGTCAGCAATTTTAAAAGTGTATTCGTAAGAGTAGTCATTTTTGATGTCAAAGTCAAATTTAAGTTTTATGCTGTCGGTATATTGTGTTGTTTCTACATATTCAATTTTGTAGCCAGAAAGTTGATTCCACATTGTAAAGCGGTCGCTGTCGTCCTCAAGTCCAAAAATTAAGGTTGGATTTCCATATTCGTCGGCTAAAAAGCGAAGGTGTGCGTGGGAGATTTCGGCATTTGAATCTTTAAACGCTATTGGATCGGTAGAAACTTCAAGGAGATTTATTTCGTCTGTTGTATAGGTGTTTCCGTTAGGGGTAGTCAACTTTAATTTGAATGTTTTGTAACCAAATTCTTGACATTGGAAAGAAAGATTATAGTTAACACCTTGTGGTATTTCTGCATCTTCCATTAAGAAGGTCAGTTTAACGGAGTTGTTGGTAACAAGGCTGCCAATGCAAGTGTCGTCATTAAATATTGATGAATCGTGAAAGTTTCTTTCTGTCCAAATTGTGTAAGCATTTCCAAGGTATGGAAATTCCAAAACAACCAATTTATTTTGGTCAATACCGCGGAAGGAGATGTTTTTAACACTGATAACTAAATTATCACTTGGTTCAACTGCTTGTTGACCATTGATTCTGTCAGCGGTGGTTGCTTTGTCGAAAGTAACTTTTACTTTCTGGACGCCACTTTCTTGATCGTCTATTATTTCGTATTGCTCGGAATTTAATTCTACGCCATTTACAAACACTTTTGCGTTTGTAAGGTCAACGTTTTCGGCTTTATAACTAGCACTTGAAGGAAGCACTGGAATAAAGGTATATTCTGTTTCCTCTCCGTAAGTATGGGAAGAATTTCCGCTGATGCCTTGGAATTGAATATCGTCAAACTCTTCAGATCTAGAACGGTCAATATGATAAGTTTTTTGTGTAAATGCTTGTGTAAGAGGAGTGGTGTCGATACTTAAGGTGTCGTAACCAGAAGCATCTCTTGCGTATTCAATTCCCAAAAGCAGATTTCCTGTGAGAAGATCGTTATTCGTTTCTTCTGCGTAAGGACTGTCCCACCAATTAAGATTTATTGAAAGATCGAAATTTCCAACCTTAAAGATTTTGTCGATAACGCTATTTCGAAATTCGTTATTTTGGGTGGTGTAATATTGGGTTGGTGCTTTAACAAAGAATACTAAAGCATCGCCATTATAACTTTTAACCTCCATATATGCTCTGTAATGGTCTTTTGGTTGTCCGGCATCTTTATCAAGTTGTGCGATATCTTTAAGGGTGTAATATTTTGGAGTTGTTTCATTTCCTTTGTATGCCATAATTGAAATTGCTTCAAGGTAGTTAACGCCGGTTTTGTAGTAGTCCTCTGTGATTGGATTGCCGGTTGTTTGGTCGCTTGGAACGTTGATGTCAATTAAGTAACTCTTTGAAAACGTCTTAACTCCGGCAGCGTCAAGGGATACTTCAAAGTGAGAATCCTCTTGGCAAGGCAAAGTGAAATCAAGACTCTTTTCAAACTCGTAATTTTCATTGGTGTTTATAGTGAAGTTTGTGATGCTTTCGCCGTTCACTTTAACAGTAGGGTTGTCAGGTTCTTTGCCTCCTTTAAATATGACGCTGAAAGTTACTGTCTTATTTTTGTAACTGCTGTCCTCGCTTTCCCACACGTAAGGGGCAGAGGTGTTGTTAGCCTGATTAGGTCCCATCATTATGTGGTCAACGATGCTGCCAATAGTTTCGGTAGCAGTGATGTCTGCTGAGATTTTAAACTCTCCACACGATGCCAAAAGAAAGGCTGCAGGCAGAATCAAAAACAGACTTAGAATAAAAGTAAATACCTTTTTCATTTTTCCTCCTTATTTGTTGCATTTATATCTAGTAGTATATATTTAATTTATAATAATTATCGAATTATTGTCAAGAGTTTTGGTGCATTTTCCACTTTGGACGCGGTTTTAAGGAAGCAAGAAAGTTTGTGTGTATTTAGGCGTGCAATTTATTTTGATATTTGTCTAAAAAGTGATATAATAGATCTGTTAGGAGAATATATGACTTGGATTGATGGCCTTACGGTGGCAATTGTTATCGTTTTTATACTTATTGTGCTGTATTTTTATCTCAAAGATTTCAAGCGCAATCTCACAAAATACACCTCGTTTCTTGTTTTTAAGGAATATAACAAGCGCATAGAGAAGTTGCAGAAGAAGTTTACCGACGAGAGAATGATTGAAAGTCTGTCTGCAAGCAAACTTAGCGTAATTGAAAGCGACAAGCCAAATGACAGTATGATTTTTGATAACATCAAAGTTATCGATGCGGTAGAGGACAATTTGGAACTTTTAAAAAGCATAAAGAAAGAAGTGTCGCATCTTGGTGGAGTGGCAAGCAGAGTTGGGCTTTTAAAGAGAGGACTTGAACTTGTCAACCTTGAAAATTTTGTCGCAACACCAAAAACTCGCAAGCACAAGGCGATAAACGAATTTAAAGACAAGTTAAACGAAGTTGTGCTTGAAGACCAATACAAAAAAGTGCTAAGTGCTACACCTTGCTATAAGTTTGGAAACGTCTTTATGTTTCTGCCAGACAAGATTCTTAAAATCGATATGGAGAATATCTTTGCAGCCGAGATCTTAGATTACTCCGACATTGCAATAAAGATTTGGAAGAGCGATGAAGGCTATCTTGACTTTGACGGCACTTACGAACTTGACAAAACCGTTCACAAACTGCCAGACGGGGCTCAAGAGGGCGATTTAAGTCAAAAGGAACTCGTTTTTGCCAAAACTTATGTGCTGTCTTTCACCTACAAAGAGATAACTTTTGACGTCGAAAAAACAGAAATGCTCACCGAAAGACAGAAAGTTTTTGACAAACTTGTCGAAACAAGTTTCTAAAAAATATCAAATTCCGGCCACACTTTTTGACCGGAATTTATTTTTGCGAATAGATGTCAAATTTTCAAAAAGTGGTATTTCGTTATAGTTTCATAACTTGCAAATATGATTTATCGGAGGTTTACAAATTTGTAAAATTTTGTAAAAATTGAAAAAAATAATTTTTTTAAAAAACACAACATCTTGTGATAAAATTTTGACAAAACTACAAGATGTATTGTAAAATAAGGTTAGATTTTGTTACAGGAGGCATATATGCAAGTAATCAAAAGAAACGGAACATTCGCAGATTTCGACCAAACTAAGATCGAAAACGCAATTTCCAAAGCAAACAACGAAGTATCAAAAAACGAGAGAGCGACAAAGGAAGAGATAAAACAAATTATCAAAGAAATTGTCGGTATGAACAAAAAACGCATTCTTGTTGAAGACATTCAAGACTACATCGAAGAGAAGTTGATGGAGTTTGGCCATTATGAACTTGCCAAGAGATATATCATATATCGCTATAACAGGGCGCTCATAAGAAAGGCAAACACCACCGACCAGTCTATTAAAGAACTTATCGATGGCGAAAATGAATATTGGAACACCGAAAATTCAAACAAGAATTCTCGTATTGTTACTACGCAAAGAGATTATCTTGCAGGAATCACCAGCACCGACATCACAAGAAGATTTTTGCTTCCAGAAGATGTCGTTAAGGCACACGATGAGGGCATCATTCACTTCCACGATGCTGACTATTTTGCGCAAAACGCTTTGCACAACTGCGACCTTATCAACCTTGAGGATATGCTTCAAAACGGCACAAACATAAACGGCGTTATGATTGAAAAGCCTCACAAATTCTTAACCGCTATGACAATCGCCACGCAGATTATCACTGCCGTATCGTCAAGCCAATATGGTGGCGCAACTGTTACTATGACGCACCTTGCCCCATTTGTTAGAGATAGTTACAAAAAATATCTCGACGTTTATCGCAAGAGAGGACTTTCGGAGGAACAATGCAAAAAGTTCGCTGAAGAGGACGTAAGAAAGGAAGTTCACGATGGCGTGCAGACTTTCCAATATCAAGTTAACTCGATGACAACAACAAACGGACAAGCACCATTTATAAGCGTCTGCCTCTACATTGGCGAAACGAAGGAATATAAAGAGGAACTTGCCCTCATCATCGAAGAAGTGCTTAAGCAAAGAATCGAAGGTATGAAAAACGAAAAGGGCGTGTTTATCACTCCAGCGTTCCCAAAACTTTTGTATGTGCTTGAAGAAGACAACATTCACAAAGACAGCAAGTATTGGTATCTAACCGAACTTGCCGCAAAATGCACCGCAAAGAGAATGGTTCCAGACTATATCTCTGAAAAGATGATGCGTAAACTTAAAATCAACGAAAATGGCGAGGGAGATTGCTATCCATGTATGGGTTGCCGCTCCTTCCTTACTCCAGACAGAACGATCAGCAAAGGAAATATTGCAAAAGCCAAAAACTATGTTGAAGGCAAACCAAAATACTATGGAAGATTCAACCAGGGCGTTGTTACAATCAACCTTGTTGACGTTGCACTCTCTTCTGAGGGTGATTTTGATAAGTTCTGGAAGATATACGAAGAAAGACTTGAACTTTGCCACAAAGCACTTAAGATTAGACACGAAAGACTTGCTCACGCAACAAGCGATGTTGCTCCTATTTTGTGGCAACACGGCGCTCTTGCAAGACTTGGCAAAGGCGAAAGCATACACCCACTTTTGCACGGCGGATATTCCACAATATCTCTTGGATATGCCGGACTTTATGAGTGCGTAAAATATATGACCGGTAAGAGCCACACAGACAATGGCGAAGGTAAAGCATTTGCACTTGAAGTTATGCAGAAGATGAACGATAAGTGCAAGGAATGGAAAGCAACCGAAGATATCGACTACAGCGTTTATGGAACGCCTATCGAATCGACAACTTATAAGTTTGCTAAATGCCTTAAAAAGCGTTTTGGAACGATTGAAGGCATCACAGACAGAGGCTACATCACAAACTCTTACCACGTTCCTGTATTTGAAGAGATTGATGCGTTTACTAAACTTAAACTTGAAAGCGAATTCCAAGTTTTAAGCCCAGGCGGTGCAATTTCTTATATCGAAACACCAAACTTGCAGAACAACATCGAAGTTGTTATTCAAGTTATGCAGTTTATCTATGACAACATTATGTATGCAGAACTTAACACCAAATCGGACTACTGCCAGAAGTGTGGTTTTGACGGCGAGATTTTGATTGACGAGAATCTTGAATGGTATTGCCCAAACTGCGGCAACAGAGATCACAGCACACTTAACGTTGCTAGAAGAACTTGTGGATATATTGGCACAAACTTCTGGAACAAAGGTAGAACACAGGAAATAAAGGAAAGAGTGCTTCACATAGACAACAAAGACGACTAAACATCTTAAACAAAGGAAAAAGCAATGAGATACAATAAGATAAGAAAGATGGACATCGCAGACGGTCCGGGCGTCCGTGTTTCAATCTTTGTTCAAGGGTGCACCTTTAACTGCAAAAATTGTTTCAACCCAGAAACTCACGACTTTAACGGAGGAAAGGAGTTTACAGACGCAACAATCGAGCATATCTTAGACCTATGCTCAAAAGAGATGATTGAAGGGCTATCTCTGCTTGGCGGAGAGCCTATGCACCCAAAGAATATCGACGAGGTTACACGGCTTGCAAAAGCGTTCAAAAACCGCTTTAAAGACAAAACTTTGTGGGCTTGGACAGGTTTTTTGTATGACAACCTAAAAGACAAAGAGATATGCAAATATCTCGACGTGCTTGTCGACGGACAGTTTGTAGAGGAATTGCACAATCCAACACTTAAATGGCGCGGATCTTCCAACCAGCGAGTGATTGATGTGCAGAAATCCCAAAAGGCGGGAGAGGTGATCCTCTTCTGCGATTAGGAGATACGATGAAAAAAACTAAGTTAAGAGTGAAAAAGTTAGATAAAAGAGCGATAATTCCAACTTATGGTTCGACAAACGCAGCAGGTGCGGATATATATGCTCTGCTTGATGCACCAGTTGAAATTGCACCAGGCGAAACAAAATTTATAAACACCGGTGTTGCGTATGAAATTCCAGAAGGATATGTTGGACTTATGTTTGGAAGGAGCGGACTTGGAAGTAAGCAGGGGCTTGCTCCGGCAACAAAGGTGTCGGTGATTGACGCTGACTATCGTGGCGAACTTATCGTTCCACTACATAACCACTCAAAAGAGGCAAGAAAGGTTTGCAGCGGCGACAGAATTGCACAGTTTGTTTTCGTTCCATACCTAATGGCAGACTTTGAAGAAGTTGACGATTTGTCTAGCACCGACAGAGGACAAGGCGGATTCGGTTCGACTGGAAAAAATTAAATAAAAAGCAAAAAATTAAGGCAAAATGCCTTAATTTTTTTAAAATACCTATTTTTTCTTAATTTTGTGTCAAAACTTCGTCATAAGAAGAATATTTTTCTTTCCAAGCACTTTCTGTTGTGTCATATTTTAAAGGCTTTCCGTAGGTGGTTTCGTAGCAGTCTTTCCACAGGCAATAGTTTTCCATCTTTAAGAAATGTTCGTTTTCTTTCACACTGCGAGTTGGCTCTGGATATATTGGTGGCAAGATGTGTATGGTGTAATTTCCAAAGTTGGCTCTGCCTTGTTCGTCAACAGGAGATTCCTTTGGCGTGATTGTGATAAAGAGTGGAAGAATTGGCACATTGTTTAAAGCGGCATAGTGGAACGCACCATTTTGAAGTGGGCGTGGTTTTTTATATTCTCTCCACATCGCTTGTTCTGGATAAATCAAAATCTTTTTCTTCTTTCCAAGGTAATAGTGTATGCTTTCATTAAACTTGCGCATAAGTTTAAGGCTTGGAGTTAGGTTAAGTGGAATGTATCCGGTGTTGCGTGCAATTACGCCCATTGGACCTTTCCAGTTGTTATATTCGCTTGCCACAAACATAATGTTTTCTGCCACAGCCTCGCGCACAGCAAAACTGTCTGCCTTGCTGATATGGTTGCAGGTGATTATCGCGCCTTTTACGCCTTTTAAGTTTTCTTTGCCCACAATTTGAAGATTTGTGAGGTTTTTATTGATTTTTTTCGCATAAGAGTTAAGTGCGCCGTTGTAAAAGAGTCCTTTCAGCCACCAAACAAAGCCCTTGCGAATAAATGGAAAATCCTCAGTTATTGGATCGTAACTATCTGGGTTGACAGCGTTTTCGTCGGTGTGGAATTTTCCGTTTTTTTCAAGTTCTTTTCTTGTTTTTGCAAATTCTTCAAGTTCGGCTGGATTCTCTTTCAATAGGTTTATATCTAATTTCATTTAAACTCCTTATACCTCATTATAAGAATTTTCGGCCGGTTTGTCAAACGTCGGTAGGGCTAGAGTTGTTATTACTTGATTTTTCGTGCCTTTCCAATTTGAAACAACTTGGAGTTTCGTTAATTTCTTTTATTCTCTCTGTGAACGAAATTTTGTCTTTACGTTTTGTTAAATTTTCGTTAAAGAACTTGGTTATCAAAACGAACAGACAGAATATCATTACACCGCCCAAATTAGTTTCTAGCAGCGAATTTACGATGATTGTCGTTATTTTTTGTTCAAAAGAGAATCCATCGCTTCTTATTCCGCCGATAAGCAAGAAAAATTCCCACGCAAATTGAACGGCAATGCCAATTAAAAGCAGTCTAAGAATAGGAAATCTCTTTGACCTATCCTTTTGAATAAGGTTGTATACTATTGCAGCGCCAAAGGTTACTGCAAGGATAATTGCCATATAGCCGTGATAACCAGATGTTTCACGCCAAATCGTTATTTGTCCCATATTCGCACCGAAACTAGAGGCAATCATAGGTGCAACAAGCCACCAAATAAAGATTGCAAGAGTAAATTCAATGGCGTGCTTGTCCTTTCCAATCCAAAGCCAAAGCAGAGCAAAGTTTGTGATGCCGTAACTCATACTCATCCAAAGCAAAACCCAAAACAAATTTCCGCCCTCGATAAAACGTGAATGCATAAGCACGTGGAAGATGCCATAGTCCACCACCATATACAGCACTCCGCCAAACAACGCCCAAAGCAAAGTTAGATATTTCTTTTTGCAGATAAGGGCGATGCAGAACAAAACTAAAAAGGCAATGTCTATGTAGATATACAGAGTTGAAAAAACTCTTTTTGCGATGACATTGCTTGCAAGTAAAAGTTGCATAATTTTCTCCTTATTTTTAATGACAAAAATATTATAGCATATAATTTTTGAAAAATAATAAAAAAATAACGAAAAATCCGTAATTTCTGCGCAAAAAATATTATTTTTTCAAAAAAAATAATTTTTTAAAATATTTGTTATCTTTAAAATAGTGTGATAAAATTAAAATAATTAAGCAGAGGTATTGCTATGGAAGTTAAGTTGTTTAATGGTTGGTATTTTTTCTTTTTGGCGCTAAGTATTGCAAGTGTTGTTGGGCTTTACTTTTTACTTAGAAGGCGCAGCGAGAAAACAAAAAAGATTGTGCTTTTTTCGATTCTTATCTTCGCTCTTGCACTGCACTTTTTGAAAATCTTGTTTCCGCCTTATCAAAACAATATCGAGTTATACGTGCGTGAGGTTTGGTTTACAAACATTTGTGGTGCAAACTTGCTTTTGTTTCCTTTTATCTTTTTCTCAAAAAGTAAATCGGCAAAAGACTATATGTTTTACCTTGGACTTTTAGGTGGGTTTATTGCGGTGCTCTATCCAACTGAGGTGATTGAAAAGGCAAGTCAGGCTACAGAGCAACTTGACATCATAAGGTTCTACATTCACCACACCATTCTTTGGGGCGTGCCACTTCTTATGGTGCTGTTCAAACTTCACACGCTTTCCTATCGCAGAGTGCTACTTTGCCCAGTGTGGCTCTTGGGAATAATGTTGTTTATCATTGTAAATCAAGTTTTGCAGAGCGAACTTGGTTTTACAAATTTGCGTGGCGATGACATCTTTAGTATCGCATACCGAAATCCATCAAAAATTTGGGGACCGGGGAAAGATGCAATAGGCAAATTCTTGACGTTTTTCTGTCCGGAGGTGTTCACAAAAATACCATTTGGGGCGCACGCCGGCGAAACGAAGTATTGGCCTTGGTTCTGGCTGATCGTTCCGGCATTTGTAATTTTGACTCCGGTTGCGTTTTTGATAAGTTTAATCTTTGATTGGAAAAACTTTAAGAGCGATTTTGTGCACCTTTTAGTTAAATTGCACTTAAAAAGGGACACAAGTTTAAACGAATTTGGAACGAGAAATCTTAGCGAAAAGGAAAGTTACGACATTATTTTTCGCTCGTTTAAAGATAACTTATAAACTTAGTGGAACAACTTGCTTTTTGGGGCAAAAATTTTCTGTGTTTTAATGTAAAAAATATGATGCCAAATTGAAAATTTGTTATTGACATTTGGCATATATTTTATTATAATCTTAATGAAAATTTTAATAGGAAGGTGGTTCTATGAGCAAGACAAAAAGAATGAGTCAAGAAGCAATAACCGTTATCATTTTCTTAATTGTAATAGCCATTATTGCCAGCATCGCAGTGCCAATAATTCTTTCTTTTATGGGCAAGGACGACACCACTCCTCATACACCACCAGTTATGAATGTTGAGCCAACCGAGGTTTATGCAAAAGACTATGGAACGACATCGATGGTTGGTTACTCTGCAAAAATTGTAGGTTACACAACAAGAAATGTTCCTGAGGTTATGCACGACGAAGGTTTTAAAGAAGAGTATGGAAAAGACTATCCATCTTACGGAAAAGGACCGGGCTACACAGAGGAAGAAAGAAAAGTAATTATAAATGAAAACATATCGCTTTGTGGCGTTGCAACAACAAACACAGGCGGTTCGTATGATAAAATCGACAAAGATGGTGTGCTTTGGAGAAATGGAGAGGTTTTAACTTATGAAGACGGTTCTCCTCGCAAACTTTACAAGCACTCGGCATCGGTAGGGCTTTATGGCGGAAACGTTTCTGCCAACGAAAGAGGTGTGATAAAGCAGATTACACTTAGAAATCGCGGATACGACAGTTACAGCGTAACAGGGTTGTATGCTCCAGCCGGCGAAGTTATCAAAGTTGAAATCGACGGAGATGACTTTGATAGAATTGTCGCAAGCGACATAGCAGCCAATCAAAAGGGAAGAACAATCGGCTTAGTTTTCCACATCGGGCAGGCACTTTATAACGGGCAAGCAAACAACATTTGGTCGGCAAAAGAGTTAAATCGTATGCCAATATTGTTGAACACACTTGAAGTTACAAAGGAACTTGCTGAATATGACGAAGAGCGCAACGTTTACACCGCTTACATAGGTTCGTTTTTAGGTGGACCAATATACATAAGAAACGAAGATGTTACTTTCACAGTTACAATTTCTGGCGCAGTAAATTACTCGCATTTCATTCTTGGATACACCACAAAGGAAGAGTTTGAAAACAATCGAAAGTCAACTGCACCATACTTTGACTTAGAAGTTTGGGATCACGGCGTGCTTCACTCTGGACCAAAGAGTTATTCAACGGCATATAGTTATGAGCAACTTTATGATGCAGCAATCTATTGGGATAAAGTTTCAAACGTATCAAACGCAATAAGAGCGGGATCAAGCAAGCAGGGAATCGTCTTCCTATATGATCCATTTGTTGCGGCTGGTGCAGCGGTTGCCTTTCCAGGAAGAAGATCGGTAAACTGCCCAGCATCTTGGATGTCGAGTTCGCTAAACTATAAAGCACTTTCAACTTCCGGCGCGTGGGGAAATATGCACGAATATAACCACAACTTCCAAGGTTGGGGAAGAGGTGAAGGCGGAGAAGTTACAAACAACGCCCTTAACCTTGTTGAGTATGCTCTCTTTACAAGAATTTCGTCAGAAAGACAGATGGAAAATTATGGCGCAAACGGCTTGTCGGATTGGAACAGATACACCTCAGCAACTTGGGCAATCAACCAAGCGATTAGAGGCAACGGCGTAAACAGAGAAAACGACCTCAGCAACTACGCAGCAATTTTGCATAGTTTTGGGCCAGATATGTTCATAAAGGCGATAAACAGCCAGACCGGTGGACAGGGCGAAACAAATTGGGCAAGAGCAGTTACACTTGCAACTCATCAAAATGTTAAATACTTCTATCAAAAACTTGTCGGCTATTCTGTCAGCGATACCTATGCCGATGGAATCGAAGGCTTTGAAAACTATCCAACCTTTATTCCGGTTGCAAGCGTATACCAAACAGGAAGAAGTTTTGTCTATGACGGCGAAAAGAAATACATCAAAACGCAACAACCTTACAGAATAGACGAAAACGAAGATTTTGTAGTTGATTTAAGAAGATATACAGTAAATTCAGCAGGGCAATATCTCCACGAAGGCAGCATTGTTCTTCCTAACGGTTTTGAATATACCATCAAAGAGATAACATCTCCAACAAATGGCACTCTTTCGCAATATCAAACCACGAATGAGGCCGGCGAAACCGTTGACGTAAAAAATTGTTACCTCTACCACCCAGACCACAAAGGCACATCGGGAGAGATTATCGTTACACTTGAAATAACCGCTCCAGAAGGAAGCGGAATTGAAACGCAAGAGGTTGATTTGGTGCTTGAATTTGAAACAAGCAACGCATTCAACAAACTTATGCTTGAAAGAACTCACTATGTTTTCGATAAAAATGTAAAAGAATATCAAGACTTCTTTACATCAGCCAAAGAGGCGTATGAATATATACAAGAAAATCCAATTTACAAATCTAAATACACCGAAGACAACACAAATCCAACACAAAACAGCAATACAGACATTTGGTATTCCTTTGAAAATCCTGCACCAAACAACGAACTCATCGAAATCAACGGCAAAATATATGTTGACGAAACAGCAGACTATCGTTTGCAACTTCGCGGAAGATGGAGTGTGGCACTATATTACTCCCTTGACGGCGGAAAGACCTATAAGTTTGGCGTTGAAATGAACAGACAACCATCGGATTCTGGTGCAGGCTTCCAAACGGTAAAGGACGAAAACGGCAGAGATGTTGCTAAACCAGGCACATATATCGACTTTATTGACAAGTTAAAGGTCGGGCAGTGGGTATACTTTAAGGAACTTATGTTTACAGACGCCAGAAACATCAGCAGTTTTGTTGGACTTGGTTGGGGAAAATTCACTCCAGCAGTTCCAGAACTTAGCGCGGCAGGACTTCCAACAGGGAAAGAGGCTCAGCCAGCAAGCGTAAGCATAAAATATGCAAGCGCTTATAGAAACAGTTTTGAATTTGACGGAAAAGAATTTGAAACCGACTACTTCTATGCAAACAACTATAGTTATGACTACGTCGAAGAGGACAAATATCAAAAGGAAATAACTTTCTGCGCAGAGCAATCGAACTTTGAACCTTGGAGTGCCGACTATGGCATAGAAAATCTCTTCGACGGCAATTCTGCAACCGCTGCAAATACAAAACAATATACAAAACTCGAAAGTTTTGACGGAAATAAAAGCGATGTAAAAGCAACGGTAGATGCCTACAGACTTGTGTTTGATATGCAAAAGGAGATAAAGGCAAATCAACTTGTGCTTTACCTTAGAAAACTCGCTTCGGGTAACCAGGGAAGACCAATCGACTTAAACCTTTATTACAGCAACGATGGTGAAGAGTTCACACTTTTAAAGCCTTACGTAAATCTTATACCAAACGGACTTGTTCAAACGCTTGACTTTAATTCAACCAATTTTAGATATCTAAAACTTGAAGTAACAAAAACTGACAACGGATATTTTTCGCTTACCGATATAGAGGTTAAGTATAGTTTTAGAATAACAGGCGGAAAGCACCTATCTCCAGACGAAAACGCTTTTGTGTTTAAGGGCGAATGGGATAGAAAGGCAGGACAATCGTCATTTGGGCACACATACGTTGGGAAAAAGAACACAATTATGGAGTTCACCTTCACTGGCGAGAGATTTGGAATTTTGTCATCAAGAGAATTTGGTGGAGAGTTTGAAGTTTACATTGATGGCGAAAAGATGTCGTCTATCGAACTTAAAGAAAGCACAGGAGATATCTATATGTCATACATCTCACAACTTCAGGCAAACAGAATCCACACAGTTAAAATAAAATGCACAGGCAGCGCAAGCATTGATTCTATCGTAGTTTGGTAAGTGCAAAACAAAAATAAAAAAGGGTCTTGTTTTAAGACTCTTTTTTATTATGGTGAAAAATGTTTTTTTTGTTATGCGGCTTGGTGTAAAATTTCTACAACAACGCCTTCTGGCATTTCTGCTTGTGCTGCTGCAACGTTATCAAAACTGCCAAATTCTTGTGCATCGATTTTGATCTTTACAGTTGAAAGACCTTCAAAATCAAAGTCTGCTTCTGTGTTTGTTGCTGTTGTTAAATTATAAAGTGGATAGAGATCAAGAACATCTGCTTCAATATCTGTCCAGTCTATATTTACAGTTTTAAATACAAACTTTCCAGTTGTTGCTCCGCTTGCAGTGATTCTTCCTTTGTTAAGGGTTACATTTTCAAATGTAACTGTTCCAACATTCATATCGCCACCAGTGCTTTCATAAGTTTCTGTTCCGGCAACCTTTTTCATTACGTTGTTGAAGTAAACAGAACCAGCAAATTTATAATCGGCAGGAGCGTTGAAAGTTACATCTTTAAGTGTAAGATTTTTACCTAAAACTTCAATGGCTTTGTTGGTTTCTTGCTTTGAAACAACTTTAACGTTTTGGAGTGTGAAGTTGTCGCCAACAACTGTGATGAAGTTTTGTGTGCTCCAGATGCCATTTGCAGTGTAGTGTGAAGATGTTAAGGTTACATCTCCCTTACCTTTAATGGTAACATTGTCTTCTGTGATTAAGAGATACCAATTAGTGTATTCATAACCATCAACGACTACTGAAGATGTAAGTTGTGCAGGATCTAAGTCATAAGTTCCGGCGTTTAGAACAATCTTCAAACCATCTTCTTGATTGTTGAGCGCTTCATAGAACTCTGTAACGGTTGAAACTACAGTTGCGTCTGCATCTTCGTTTTCGTTACCATCATCGCATGCAGTCAGTGTTACCCCAGCAGCAAAAAGAAACACAAAGCATGCAAAGATTGATAAAAGTTTTTTCATAAAAGCCTCCTATAAGATTTGATACTTTAGTATCTATTTAGAATTATATCTCGCGGGGGGGGGTAGTCAAGAAAATTTAATACTTTTTTAGAAAAATTTTTACTTTTTTTAGTAAAAAAATTTAGGAGGATATTAGATAAATTTATGTTTCAGCAAATTGGCTGTTATATAGTTCGGCATAAAAGCCGCCTTTTGCAAGTAATTTTTTGTGATTGCCTTGTTCAACGATGTCGCCATCTTTCATAACCAAAATTATGTCGGCGTTTCGAATCGTCGAAAGACGGTGCGCAATAATGAACGAAGTTTTGCCCTTAGTCAATTTATCCATCGCTTCTTGAATAACAAGTTCAGTTCTGGTGTCAACCGAAGAGGTCGCTTCGTCTAAGATAAGCAGAGGAGAGTCTTTAATCATCGCCCTTGCGATTGTGAGTTGTTGCTTTTGCCCTTCAGAAAGGTTCAAACTGTCTTTAAGTGGGGTATCATAGCCGTTTGGCAGTGTG
>CANQIX010000011.1 GCA_947624105.1 uncultured Clostridia bacterium | reverse complement strand
GTCCGCCGGTCAAAAATTCTCTGCCTGAGGAGTAAAATTTTGCATCTCCATCAAGACTTATGATTACATTTGACAGCACTTCGCAATCTTCTAGTTCTTCGAGATACAACCTCTTTAAAAGTGGACAAAATTTTGGATAGTAGACGAAAAACTGGTTGTATTGGTAGAAAAAATGCAAAAAATTGATGAAAAATCCGTCTTTTCCACAAAATAAGTCTTGAATTAACCCCTCATAATAAGAATTTTTTGCTATCTTCACACCCTTATTTATTCTTGCAGCAAAGAAAAGGACACAAACTCATTTGCTTTCCTTAATAAGCGCTTTCAACTTTTCTTCGTCAATCCATTTTGGATAGATTTTTATCTCTCTGCCGTCAACTTTAAGCCCAATGTTTCCAAAGATGAGTTTGTAGGCGAAGAGTTTTTGATATTTCTCGCCGAACCTTTTATAGTCCTCTCTTCTGCCATACTTTCCATCGCCGATAATTGCGTGGCCTAAGTAGGCAAGGTGCGCCCTTATTTGATGAGTCTTTCCGCCAGTTATTTCAACTTCAAGCAGACTGCTCTCCTCTCCCTTTTTCAGTGTTTTTATATATGTTTCAATTTTAACTGAGTTTTCAAGTTTTTGTTTTGACACTTTTACAAGCGATTTTTCTTCGTCCTTTTGCAGATATGCTGTATACTGCCCGTTTGCCTCAAATTTTCCAACAACTTCGGTTAGATATGCCTTTCTTATTTTATGTGCTTTAATTGCTTTGTCTAATTTTTGCTTTGATTCCTTTGTTTTTGCAAAGATAATAAGTCCCTGCGTGTTGCGATCGAGTCTATGCACAGCAAAAGCATTCAATTCCTTTGCAAGTTCATCGCCCACTTCGACATTTGTGAACTTGTTAATGACCAAAATTTCGTCATCTTGATAGACAACCTCATAATTTTTCGTTTCTTCCTGATAGAACACCAAAACTTCCGCCCCAACATCTACTTTGATGTTATCTTTTACCCTCTGCCCATCAACTTTGACGTCTTTGTTTCGCAAAATTTTGTTGGCAGCGGCATAAGAAAAACCCGCATCGGTCAAAACTTCAAGTATCTTTTTAGATTTTGTAACTTCGATTATCTTTTTTTTCATAAATATGATTTTAATACATTTTTGCAATTAAAACAAATAAATTACCTATTTTTTGCCTATTTTTTCTCGATTTTTTAATTATTTTTTATTTTTTTCTTTTTATTTCTAAAAAACAATTATTCGTCATAAAATATCGTAGGAGAAAATATATGGAAGAAAAAATCACACTGACCGATCGAAAGAGTCTAAACATCATCGGCGCAACCAAAGTTGTTTCGTCAACCGCAACACAAGCAGTTGTCGAAGTGAAGGATTCCACCCTCATAATAACCGGCAAAGAACTTGAAGTTGTAAAACTAAATTTGGCAAGCAAAGAGGTGGAGTTCTCTGGCATTGTAACCAACCTAAAATATACCTTGCCACACGAAAAAATTCCCCTTTTTAAGAGGATTTTTAAGTAATGCTTTACGAAACACAGCGCCAACCTATTGTGCTTTTAAGCATCATAGCCGCCGGGCTTTTGTGCGGAGTTTTGTTTGACCTTGCAAAACTTCCAAAACACAAACTTTTTAAAAATATCGGCGTATTTTTTGCCGTTTTGCTCTCATTTTTGGTGTATTATTGCATCAATTTGTTTTTAAATTACGGCGAAACGCGTTTTTATGTGATTGCGCTTTTTGTTTTGTTTATCTGTTTTGAAAGATTTATAAGTCTAAAAGTTGTTGCACTTATTAAAAAAAGATGTTACAATAATTTATATGAAAAAAAAGGTAGCAGAAAACGAAAAGGATACTAACAAACTGAAAAACTTCAGTTTCTTTAAGGTCGCCTGCTATATTTTGCTTGCCGTGCTTGCAGTTTTGCTGCTTGGCGAAGTAATTTACATTATCTACCTTCAAAGTGCTATCAACAGCAAAAATAAAGAACTTAATGACATTCCTCCGATAACAGAATCGGTAAAAACACCACTAAGTTCTTATGATATTTATGAAATCGATTTAAGCAAATACATTTGACAGCCAGTTGAAGAAATGCACAAATACGTTGTTGTAGAACATACTCGAAACTGGCCCACTCTCTAAAACATCTTTAAGGAATGGTAGCACTGGCGAAATCGATGTAAGAATAAAGAAGATAAGCGCGCAAATTAGGACTCCCTTTACCGCCCCAAACAGCAGTCCAAAAACTCTGTTGGCGAATTTGAGTCCTACTTTTTTTACTATCTTTTCGATGATAATCCTTACGATTTTTATAACAAGCGAAAGTCCAAGGAACAACACAAGGAAGATTACGATGTTTGCAATGTATTTTGTAACCATATCTGCAACAAGTCCGCCGCAGGTGAATGCTGAAGAGATTTCAACCCCTCTAAGAGCAAATTTTATTATCGAAATAACTATCGCACTTACATTTTGTGCAGAGAGCGCTGCCAAAAATTCGTCTATGCTTGCAAACTCGCCCGGAACAAGTCCGTCAAGTGAGCCTTGGATTGAGCCGTGCAAAAGCCCATACACCCACTCGCCAACCGAAGTTGCCGCAACAACCGAAACAAGTTTGTAAGCAATAAAGCCAACAACAAGCACGCCAAGGAGTGAAAAAAGCATCTTTACAAAGCCTTTCACAAAGCCTGTAACGGAATTTATGCAGATGACAACTAAGCAAAATATATCCATACTTTTTGTTTTCCTTTTGTAACTTAACAGAAAGATTTTAACATAATTTTTGAGAAAATTAAATAGATTTTAGAAAATTTTGTATATTTTATTAAAGCGAAAGTGCTGTAAATATTTTTTCATAATCTAAAAGCGCCCTTAAAAGTGCGTCCATTCCATACAGCACCGGCGTGTTACTTATATCGATAACCAGATTATTTTCTTCAAGTGCAAGCCCATACAGATTCAAATTTGAATATACAATCTTTTCGACATTTTCGCCAAACGTGATTCGATAGTGCGATATAAGTGAGCCGTCGTCTTTTATGAGAGTTTTGCCGTCCTTTCGGTAGCACACAAACTTATATTTTTCGCCGGTTGGAGAAAGAATAGGATACGTCTTTTCGTATTCTTCTCCCACTTCAACAAATCCAAGAGCCTTTAACTCGTTTATCAAATTCTGTTCCACAAAACCTCACATCTGCCTATACATAACAAGATAATCGCTTATATCGACGACATCTCGAATAAATTTGTCAACCTCTTTCAAAAGGTCGGTTGCATCAATCTTTCTTATAATATTTTTCCTATCGCTTGTTTCAAACTCGATGAGATAACTGTTTTTAATAGTTTCCATCACTGCGTCAAAGTCGTATTGCAAGTCTTCGGCATATTCCGTAAGAGTCGACGTTTCGTAGAGATAAACATCACCATTCTTTTCTGTGCAGTAGACGTCTATCGTGTCATCGTTCACCACACTTATAATAAATGGCGTGCGAAGAACATAGACGTTTTCGCCACCTATAAAGCGCTTTTCAAAACCAAGTTCAGTTAAATTTTCGACAAGTTTTCTTTCCATATATCCCTATAATATCATACAAATTATCGACTAAGCAAACAAAAAAGATGCAATTTCTTGCATCTTTCTTTTAATTTAATCCATATTCAGTTTCTTCTTGTTTTTCTTCAGTCTTTTCAAAAACTCTTTCAATCGTTCCGCCAGCGCAAAGTTTTGCTGCATAATTTTGTTCGTCGATAACTGACTCCCATTTCTTGTCTGGATTGTCGTGCAAAAGGGCAATCATCGTTAGGTCTGCAAGCACTGCATCAAGTCCCATCAATTTTTCCTTTCCAGCAGCAAGTTGTTTTGTAAGTTTTACATTTTCTACTAAATCTTTGTTCTTTACGTGTCTTGCGGCGAGTTCGTCAAGGTCGTCCATCATTGTTACATAAAGAGATGGTCTTTCAAGGATTGTTGTAAATGGCATTCCAAGATTATATGTTCTTATTGGGTCGTCCTGCTTAGAATCTTGAAGTTTCTGCACGTAATTTATAAGGTCGTAGATGTTTATTGCGTTTGCTCTTGCAGTTTCTTTAAAGTATTTTGTATCATTTAGCGAGCAGAAGTGGAAGTGTGGAGCGGCCGCCCTATCTTTAAACACCTCTCTTGCCATATCTACGCACTCCTTATCATATTGTCTAAAGGTGTTTCCGTGAGAATCCTTTTGGTAAGGGTCGTATCTGCATAATTGAACGGAGTCAAGCGCAAGTCTATCGTTTCCGCTCTTTGTTTTTACAATTCTTTCCTCGCCGTTTGGAATATAACTTATTGCAACGCCAGCATCTAAAGGTTTGCTGTTGTTGTTTATGTAGGCGTTTATATCATATTTGTTTGGAACATTTTTAAGCACAAGATATAGATTTTTTTCATTTTTGTCGATATAGAGGTCAACGTCTGGCACTTCAACTAAGTTGCTGCTGCAGGATTGCATACCTCGGTTAACTTTTGTTGTCATTTTAAAAAGTTCTTCGACATTTGCAATCTTAACCTTTCTTGCGCAGTATGCACGGATATAATCCAACTCTTGCAAACAGTTTGAAACATCAACTCTTTCAAGTCTGCCTTGGTTGTCTTTTAGATAGCCGTTTACAATGTCGACAAACTCGGTGTATGCTTTTTCAACCGCCGTTGTGTTGTCTTGTTGCAAAAAGTTCAACTCTCTTACATCATTATAATTTTTGCTTCCTTCATTTGTGTAGAGAATTTTTTCGATAAGTTGCGATCTAACCTTTTCTCTGCTCAACTTAAGTATTTCGATAATCTCTTTGTAGGTAAGTTTAGGTTTTGTTGCAATTTGCTGTCTTTTGGCAAATATAGTTGCAGCAACTCCACCATTTAATGTGCTGCCGTTTTGGTATACATTTTCCATAACTCACCTCCCATATATAGATATTATAGCACATAAACGCGCCACTTTCAAGATGTAACTGTTGTTAAAAGTTAGTTTTCTTCGTTTTGAGAATTTTTAATAAAATCTAAATTCCCCTCTAAAGTGATTAAAAATCTTAAAAATTTGTCGATATCCCAGTGTAAATCGTAATAATCTGCCTTCATTGCAAGTTTTTCGTCGACAACCTTTACATCAACTTCGCACATCTCGGCTGTTGCAGAGATTGTTTTGTTTAAAAGTTTTGGCGACAAACCCTCTTTTGCAGACGCAAGCAAAAGTCCGGTGTCGCGCAAAAAGATTTCTTCGCCCTCTTCATACCCTTCAAGGTAATATTCCTCTTTTGATGGCGACAAAAGATAGGTGCGTCTTAGGTATGCGCCATTAACGAGAGAAAAATTTTCTTCTTCAAGTCTTTTTTGATTTCTTTCAGTCATATCTCCTCCTACTCCGCTTCAAGTTGTCTAAAGCACAACTCGATGTTTAAAAGGTCTCTGATAAACCTGTCAAGTTCCACTGGAAGTTCGTCTTTTCCAAGCGCTCTAAAAATCATATTTTGATCGGTTTCAAATTCGATATTAAGAAATTTTTTGATCCCCTTTATCTTCACTTTTTTGATGTCGGCAGAACCACCATAGTTGTTAAGGATTGCCCCATTGTCGACAAGACAAGTTTTGCCGTCTAAGTCTTGACAATAGACATCAAAGGTTGCCGCCTCATAGCCTTTTGAAAGGAAAGGCAAGCGAAGTTTGTAAACAGGAAGAGAAAATCTCTTATCAAGTTCAAACCCCAAATCTTTAAGTTCTTTCTCTATTTTTTTATTCATATTCGACCTCTTCTTACTTACAATATAACATTTTTTGTTCAATAAAAACAATAAATATCTCGCAATTTATCAAAAATACTTAGTTTTTTTAGTGTTTTTTATGCTTTTTGCACACTTTTATTGCATTATTGCAAACACAAACAAAATTTTGAAGTTGACAAATGGCATATCAAAATTTATAATAGTTGCGTGGAAAGAGAAAGGAATCTTGGAATTGATATTTTGAAATTTGTTTGCGCTTTCTTAGTTTGCGCTGTGCATTTTTCGCCATCACCATATCTTAGAGCGATTGCGCGTGTTGCCGTGCCTGTCTTTTTTCTTTTAAGTGGCTATTTCACCGAAAATTCTTGTAAACAAGACGCTCACAAAATTGGAAAGAAAAATTTAAAGTTCTTTATTAAAACGGTCATCGTTTTAGCAATATTTGTTTCTCTGCACTTTTTGTTTTTAACTTTGACAAAAGACCTAACGGGGGGGGTAAAGAAGGGCTTTTTGTTTCCGCTTTGGTATCTTGTCGCCCTTGTGGTTGTCAACCTCATCTACTATCTTGCCGTAAAGTTTAAGTTTGAAAAGTTTTTGCACTATCTTATTCTCCCACTGCTTGTTGTTTCGTTGATGCTTGGAAGTTACTCGACTCTTATCTTTAAAACTGACTTTATTCTCTACCTTTCGCGCAATGGGCTTTTTACTGGGCTTCCATTCTTCCTTTTAGGCGTCATTACAAACAGAATGCTAGCAAAAAAATCTTATAGCAAAACCTTTGGATTGTTCCTCTTGCTGCTTGGTGCGTTCTTTGTGATTTTGCAAGTGTTTGAAAAGAACTATCTCCTTGCACTGCTAAACGACTCGGTTGGCGATATATATCTTTCAACAATCTTCGCCGCCCTCTTCCTTGTTGGTGGCACGGCGATTTTAGGTCCACAACTTAGGTATAAGGCTCTGTTTGGAGACTTGACTTTTGACATCTACATATTTCACGCGGCCGTTGCAAGAGTGCTAAATTTCTTCTTGCCGCTTAACGCCTTAAACGTCTTTCTGTTTACCTTGTTTTTCAGCATATTATTTGAACTTATCAAGTTGCTTTTCAAAAAGTTGTTACAAAAAAAGAGGACATAAAAAAACAGCAATACGCTGTTTTTTATTTATCTATGTTTATTAAGTTATATTCTCTGCTGCCAATTCCAATCTCGCTCGCCCATTCCAAAAGATGCACGGCGTGTCTATCTTTCATACGCTTAACAAGCGATGCTTTGCCTTTATCGTTAGAGTTTAAAACTGTTTCATAGCAACATTCGTCAAGCGCAACCGGATCAAGCGAGGCAAATATGCCGATGTCTGCCATCTCTGGTTCGTGTGGATTGCTGTCGCAGTCGCAATCGATGGAGAGTCTGTTTGCAACATTTATATACGCAATATTCTCTGGCTTAAAGTAGTCGATAACTGATTTGCACGCCTCTGCCATACACTCCAAAAAGCCGTCTTGATCTCCAGTATAGTCCCACATCTTATCTGGGTCGGTGGTATTTCCAACCGAATGAATCCACGCTTTGCCGTTTCGTGAAGCAACGCCGATGCTCATATTTTTCAGCGCGCCACCAAATCCGCCCATTGCGTGCCCTTTAAAGTGAGAAAGCATCAACATTGAATCGTAGTTTTTGATATGCTCGCCCACAATGTTATAGCCGCTCATATGCTTCCCGCCGTTGATAGGAATCTTTATCTCGCCCTCTTCGTCCATAATGTCGCAAGGGGCAATGTCCATAAAGCCGTGGTCTTTGATTGCTTTCCAGTGGCTTTTGGCGTCAAAACGCTTTCCGCGATATGCCGTGCAACACTCCACAATCGTTCCATTTAATTTTGAAACGAGAGGTTCGATAAGTTTTGGATTTAAAAAGTTGTGTCCTCCTGGCTCGCCGGTCGAAATTTTAACCGCCACTTTGCCAGAAAGTTCTCTGCCAAGTGCCTTGTAGATTTTTAACAATCCTTCCGCAGAGATGTCTTTTGTGAAATAAACATTCGATTTTTTCATAATCACTCCTATCTTTATCATAGCATAAAAGTTGAAAATTTAATAATATTTAACAAAAAAACTCCAATTTATTAGTAAAATTGAAGTTTTTATAGTGTTCTTTCCTCTTCTTCACATTCTCTGTTATCTTTTGAAGAAAGATCCTTTTTGTTTTCCGCTTCAAGTGATTTTATAATCGTTCCGCCGGAACAAACTCTTTTTGCAATTTCAAGTTCGTCTGAGATTGCGTCTTTGTTTTTTTGCGAATTTCTGTTAAGTTTTTCTATCAACCTTAAATCTGCAAGCACGGCATCAAGTCCATACAACACTCCATCTTCGTTCATACTTAATACTGTGTTTTTCAACTCCGCCATTATCTCATCGTTATTTTTGTGATGCTCGAAAACGTTCTTAAGGTCGTCGACGCATAAGCGGTATTTTTTAGGGTGGTTACGTATCTCTAAGAAAGGCATCCCGAATGCAGTCTTCAAAATTTTGTCATCGCGTGGATTTTTCAACTCCTCAATGTATCTTTCAAGGCGAGGAATCGACATCGCGTTCGCTTTTGTTACACTGTCAAAGTGATTCGCCGAATCTCTGCTGCAGAAATGGAAGTGTGGAGTTGGCGCGCGTGTTTCAAAAACTTTTCTTGCCATTTCGCTTATCTGCCCTTGCACGTTTGAACCAACCATCTTGCTTTCATACTTCACATTAAACTCATTTGGGTGGTCAAAAGGCGAACTTCTGTCGTATCTGCAAAGTTGCACTGTGTTTAAGGCGATAGTTTTTACCGATTTGCTTATCGCAACATCTTCAACTTCGCTGGTTGGAACATAACTTATCGAAACTCCAGCCCCAGCATTTGGCTCTCCGCGGAAAAGTTCACCGTAAAGATCGCTCTCATTTGGTTCCATCACATACGCAACATAGAGTCCCTTGTTCTCTTCATCGCCGTAAAACTCGACATTTGCCATTTTGTTAAGGTCCGCAAGTTTGACTTTATAGTTGTCTCCGTTCTTTTTAATAACAGATCTGCAAAGTTCTTTAAAGTTCCCTTTATACACCTTTGGCTTTAGGTAGTGATCGATGTAATCTTGATTTGAGTCAAGCACATTCTTTTTGTCGCCTCTATCAAAGGTCGAACCGCGCTCTCCGTCATAGTTGTTTAACAAACAGAAGAACATCGCCTCCGCCTTTAAGTTGGCAGAATAATTATCCTCTTCCACCACGCTGTTACTACGTTTGTGCACGTTTTGTGTGAGGGGTGGAAACATATAGTGCTTGTTTAAAAACAACTTGCGCGTCTTGAATCTAATGTTTAAAAGCGCAATAACTTGATCCTCACTGCTTAGGGTTGTAACTTCCCCAACCTGATTGATAAGAAATGATAAAAACTCTCCACTCAGTCTTGATACATTTTCTTGTCTAGCGAGTCGAATAGCATTGTTGTTTACTGCCTTAATAACGCGCGGATTATAAGGCTCATACATCTTTGCGCTTTTAGCGGTAGGTGCAGCCCGCCAAGTTTTGTCGGCAATCATCTGCGCAATAATCTTAGTTGAAGTTGACATACATTTCCTTTTATAGGCAATATCATATCACATTTCCACCCCAATTTCAAGAGGGAGTTTTTTTTGTGGGATTATATTAGGGTTAGCGGTTACAACGCGGTTATATCTTGATATACCCAAAATAAAAAAACCTAAAGCATTGGTTCGCTTTAGGCTTTTATTTGGTTGCGAGAGTAGGATTTGAACCACTCCCAACAACAAGGTTATATCTTGATATAACCCAAAATAAAAAAACCTAAAGCATTGGTTCGCTTTAGGCTTTTATTTGGTTGCGAGAGTAGGATTTGAACCTACGACCTTTGGGTTATGAGCCCAACGAGCTTCCGGACTGCTCTATCTCGCGTCATACGCCCTAACCTTTCGGTTGGCACGTAGTTAGTATATTACATTATACTGCGTTTGTCAAGTATTATTCCTTAATTTCTGTCTTTTTTAATATTTGACTGAATGGTTTTTTATATTGATTTCCCACGCTGTTGATCTCGCTGTTTACAAGATGTTCGGTTTTATCAAGCAGCACTGGCCCACGAAGTTTACATTTTTCAACGACAACTCTTCCAGCAATCATACCTGTTCCGCTTATAACTGATTCGGTTATTGCGGCGTTTTCGGTTATGTGAAGTTCGCCACCGGCATCGTTATGCAAAATTGAATTTTTTATCATTGCGTTGCCACTTATATTTACATATCCGGCAACTCTGCTGTTTTGCAAATAGGCATCGCCCTCGATTCTTGTTACCCTTTTGGAAGATGCAACAATGCTCTTTTGGTCAACCCAAGAGGTGTCTGCTTGCGAAAGCGTTCCAAGTGGAACAAAGCCACCTAAGTCGCCGGCATACACCATAACGCCTGTTGCCTTGTTGACAAAATCTTTGCGTGCAACAATCTGCCAAACTCTGCGTTTATGCCCTTGAAAATCTAAAACATATTTTGTCTTTCCGGTGTATTCATACTTAAATCTCATACCGTTTCTCCCTAATGTTAACTTTTGTATACCAATCTCTTACAATGTTCGCAGGTGATGTAGCCTAAGTCTTTAAGTTTTGAAACTGCAATCATTGCAATCTCCATACGGCAGTGTCCGCAGAATTTTTCGCCCTCCAAAGGCACGATAACTGGGAACATCTCCGCCCTACGCTTTTTATATTCCGCCAAAACGTTTTTCTCTACACTCTTTTCAAGTGCATTAAGTTCCTTTTGAAGTCTTTCGCGTTCTGGTTGAAGGGCTTTGTCTTCCTCGTCAATCTTTGCCTTGCACTTAAGATATTCCGCCTTCGCTTCCTCATAAGCCTTTTTGGTTTTGTTAAATTCCGACAAGGTTAAGTTGATTGTTTCGGCGCATTTTTGGAGCATCTTTTCAAGCGAGTTTAGGTTGTTTTGTATCTTGTTTTTCAAAACTAAAATTTTATCCAATCCCTCTTCGCTTAAAGAGTCGATATCTTTGCTGACAAGCGAGTCTAAACTCTTTTTGTTCTGCTCGTAATTTGCTTTGACATTTTCAATTTCTTTAAGGATTTCGTTTGCCTCTTGCTCTAGTCTGTTTGATGTCGCCTGTGCTTTTTTGGCAAGTTGCAAAAGGTCGTTTGCCTTCTTCTTTGTTGGACTGTTCTTCAGTTTTTGTTCAACTTGAAAAAGTTTCGCGTCCGCCTCCTGATATTTTAGTATGTTAGTTAAATCCATTTCAAACTCCTAAGTTTATTTTACTACATTTGTTTTTAATTTGCAACACCATTTTTAGTCGACAAAATCGATAAGGCGTTTACTTCTGTTTGGGTGCTTAAGTTTTCTAAGTGCCTTGGCTTCAATCTGTCTAATTCTCTCTCTTGTAACGGAAAATTCTTTGCCGACTTCTTCAAGGGTCTTCTGCTTGCCGTCCATAAGTCCATATCTTTGACGGATAACCTCTTGCTCTCTTGGAGTGAGGGTGTCGATAACGGCGAGAAGTTGTTCTCTTAGCAATCTTTGCGAGGTGCTGTCGAATGGGGATTGTGCAGAGGTGTCTTCGATTAAGTCTGCCATCTTTCCATCGTCCTCTTCACCCATTGGAGTTTCAAGCGAGATAGGGTCTTGCGAGGTGCGTTTAATTTCAAGCACTTTTGCAACAGTTGTGCCCATCTCTGCAGCGATTTCCTCTACGGTTGGCTCTCTTCCAAGTTTTTGCATAAGCACACGATTGACTTTTATGAACTTGTTGATTGTTTCAACCATATGAACTGGGATTCTTATCGTTCTGGATTGATCTGCCATTGCACGTGTGATTGCTTGTCTAATCCACCACGTTGCGTAAGTTGAAAATTTGAAGCCCTTTGTGTAGTCGAATTTTTCAACCGCTTTCAAAAGCCCGATGTTACCCTCTTGAATCAAATCCAAAAACGACATCGAGGTCTTCCCTACGTAGCGTTTTGCCACACTGACAACAAGACGCAAGTTGCATTCGCAAAGCATCTTTTTGGCATATTCATCGCCCTGCATTGCAAGTTCTGCATACTTCTTTTCGTCCTCTGGTGTAAGAAGAGGAGTTTTGCCGATATCTTTTAGATACATCTTAACTGGGTCGTCTACGTTTGGCATAAGGGAAAGATCAGCGAAGTTGTCCTTTAAAAGTTCGTCTTCGTTTGACTTAATAATCTTCACGCCCTTCTTTGTGAGAGTGCCAATAAATCTCTCGATGTTGTGTGCGTTTTCTCCCACTCTAAGCATACTAAAATAGATGTCGTCTTCGTTGATTGAGCCTTTCTTTACCGCAAGTGAAAGCAGTTTGTCATATACCGCCTTTATTTTTGCCTCGTCGATTTTATCTTCTGCCATAAAAAACCTCCAAATTTTTATTTTTTAGGTAACTTGCAATTTTTCCAAGTTCCTTTGCAATCTGTCCTCTATCTTCGATATTGGTGCATTCTTTAAACTCTTTGTTTAGTTTTGACTGCAAGTTGCGTAGTCTTTCTTCTGCAACAAGCCACAAGCACTCTTTAAAATATTTCTCTTCAACTCCGCTGTATAGACTGAAGTTATAGTTTATTATGTTTGCAAGCAACTTGTCTTCTTCGACGTTATACACATCATACAACGAAGAGAGTGCCAAATTTTGATTTATGATTTCAAGATATTTCTCATATCCCTCAAGCAGTTTTTGATAGTCGATTTGCTCGTCAACATACGCCTTTTTGTGTAGCATTGATGCCAGAATGAACACAACTGCTTTGCTGTCTTGGTTTTCTGATTTGACTTCGGCCACTGCAGACTCTTTGGTGCTGAGGACAACGTCCGCCGTGCCTAAATCTCTTCTAAGTATTTCCACCGGCACGTTGGTAAGATCCCTAACCTTGTCAAGATAGAGTTCTTGCTCGGCTGCCATTTCAAGTTTTTTAATTTCTGCAAGCACTGCCTTTAAGAATTTGCCCTTTTCGTCCGCCTTTGTTAAGTCGAATTGTCGGCTGTAATATTCAATCAAAAATTCCATATATGGCATCGCGTTGTCAATCATTTCTTGCAACTTCTCTGCACCTAAGTTGTTCAAAACTTCGTCTGGGTCTTTTCCGCCGCTAAGTTTCACAACTTTTAAGTCGACATTTTCCGTTCTAAACATTTCGATAGCGCGAATTGTCGCCTTTTCGCCAGCGCCATCGTTGTCAAAACAAAGCACAATGTTTGGGCAATATCTTTTAAGTTCTTTGACGTGGTCTTTGGTGAGCGCCGTTCCCATACACGCAACAGTCTGTTTAAAACCGCCCTTATGCATCGCAACAACGTCCATCTGCCCTTCAACTAAGACGATATTTTTAAGCCCTTGTTGTTGCTTCTGCCTCTTTAAAAGGTTGATTCCAAAAACAATCTTGCCCTTTTGAAAGACTGCAGTTTCTGCCGTGTTTTTATATTTTGCAAAGTCGGTTTTTTCAAGCGCACGTGCGCTGTAACCTATACACTCGTTAAAAGCGTTGAACACCGGAAAAACAAGTCTACCTGCAAGCACATCAAAAACGTGATTGTTTTTCTTTGCGCAAATACCGGCATCAATCATCTCGTTTTCTGTAAAGCCCTTTCCTTTTAGATATGTTACAATGTCCGTCCAATCTTTGCTGTAACCAATCTTAAAGTCTTCAAGTTCTCTGCGAGTAAGTCTTCTTTTTTTAACATATTCCTGTGCCACTTTGGCATCGTTTGAGTATAGGTTGTCTTGATAGTGTTTATAGGTGTAATCGAGGGCGGACAAAAGGCGCTGTTTATATTTTTGCTTTTTAACTCCCTCTTCTGTGTTTTCAAGTTCTGGAAGTTGCATACCTGCTTTTTCTGCTAAAAATTTGACAGCATCAAAAAATTCGAGGTTTTCCATCTTCTGCACAAACTTGATGACATCGCCGCTTTCCTTACAACCAAAGCAATAATAAACTCCCTCCTCCGCATTAATAGTAAACGAAGGCGTTTTTTCGCTATGGAATGGACAGCACGCCCAAAATCTATGCCCCTTTTCTTCAAGGCGAAGATAGTTTGATGCGATGCTAACTAGGTCGCTTTTGCGTTTAAGTTCTTGCAACCAATCAACAGAAAATCCTCTATTTTGCAATCCAAACTCCTAAATTCACACACTATACACCCTTATTATACCATAAATAAAATAAAATTCCTTTAAATTAAAGGAATTATTTGTTATATTTTAATAATTATTTTCATTTTCCGCCCGTTATATACCTATATATCCAGCCTAAAATCGTCAGTGTCAAAACTTTCGGCATAGATTTTTGCTCTACTGTCTATAACTTTGTGGCAAAAGGTTATCTCTCCACTCTTCTGTGCAAGCAGCAAGATTTTTTGGTTTAACAAGTTTTCTAAGGCGAACACCGCCAAAAATGTCTGTGAATAGTTCATATCACTGCTGAACTTATGCACGCTTTGATAGTCGAACAACTTTCTAAAATGCCGATATTCTTTCTGCGTTTCGTTTAAAATTATGTTGCAGTCTATCTTTTGCGAAAGAATTTCAAAACTTGCTAGCAACTTTCCAAATATAATCGAAATCTCGTCAAGCAGCATCGAAAAATCCTCTTGCTGCAACTTAATAAAAACAAAGCCCTTATTTTTTAAGGACTTTGCGTATGCCCTTGCAACTTCCTCAAAATTTTCAACAAGTTTTTGGTCATCATAGTTTTCTGTCATACCTTTATCTATTCTTGTCGAAAAAATTTTGTGAAATGTAAGGATTATTTATTAAAAGTCGTAAGGATTGCTCGATTTACGTCTAATCTTTTCGTTTCTATCGCGAATGCTATAGAAGATTCTGTCTTTATCCAAACTCTTCATAAGCCCTGGTTGTTCCTTAACATCATCTCTACGGAAGAATGGTGTTTCGTAGTCTGGAGTAAGTTTAACCTTGATTGGTTGCCATCTATAAAGTTTTACGATGACATTTCCGTATTGAAGTTGTCCCAATTCGTAAGGGGTGATAAGAGGTCTTGTCGTTCTTTGAACAGAGGTGCTTACCGAAGTGCTCTTTGTGGCAGTGTTGCCAGATTCGGTGTTCTTTGTTTTGTTTTCCTCTTCATAGATAAGTTGCACTTCACCACAGCGCTTCGAGAAGTCATCACGCGTAAGTTGGTCGTCCGTTCCAATAAAGATTTGTGCGTTGCAGTTACCTTTTATCGTTTCGGAATTTTCACGGCCATACTTACTTTCAAGTTGGGTGTAAGACTGAATAGCAAGTTCAAACAAGATGTTTCTTGAACGCGCAACTGTGATCATACTGTCAAACTTTGGAATCGCTGGCAAGTTACCAAACTCATCAAGAATAAAGTAAACGTGGCGAGGAAGTTTTCTGCTTGCTAGTGAATTTGCCTTGTCTACAAGACGTTTATATAGTTGCGAAATGCAGAGGTTGGCAAGGGTGTATCTTTCTTCCTTATCATCTGGAATAACGATATACAAAACACTTGGCTTGTCGGTGAAGGTTGCAAAGTCGATGTCGTTTTGAGAGGTTAGGTAAGAGATACCGATATCTTGCATAAACGAAATCTTGTTTGAAAGAATCGAAACATAGGATTTTGCGGTGTTTGTTGCTGCACCAATGATGTTTGCGGTAAGTCTTGAAACTTCCGATTTGTTTTCATCTCTGCCTTCAAGCAGATATTTTTTAAGTGTTGCATAAGGGTTGTCGCTGTCGTTATCAGCAAACATAATAATACGATATAGGTTGTAGAAGTTGAACTTTTCAAGCGTCATTCCAAGTCTTGGATCGTCGCTATCTTCAAGCATAGCAAGCATTGTTCCGTAAAGCAAGTTCTGTGCGCCCTCTTCCCAAGTTGGGTCTGGAGCGGTGCTTCTTGCACAAAGAGTGGTTGCAATTTCTTTTAGTTCTGCATACGCTTGGTCGGTGTAAATCTGCTCAGTGCTTTCAACTGCCTTTCTTACCTCTTCCTCAGTTGGAAAGGCAACTTGATTAAAGCCATACCAAACATCGCCATATTGAACTCCTGGAATCGAACGATAGCCTCTTGCTTCTGGCTTAGAACCATCTTTACATCTAATAACGTGATTGTGGAAATCTTTTGCCTGACGATAAACTTCATAAGCGTGCGACATAGGATTCCATCTTGACGAAGAGAATGGATCACGTAGGTCATACTTAAACACGCGGTATCCCTCGTCTGCAAGTATCTTTGAAGTCTGTTGATAAAGTTCGCCTTTAGGGTCGGATATAATCATATCTGGCTTTTCGCCGGTGTGCGCCAAAATACGAATCGTAGGCACAATCATAAGGTGCGTTTTACCAGAAGCGGTTGCACCGATAACCATTGTGTGATATTCGTCTTTCATACTCACACGGTATTTTCCGTTTTCAAGTGTGCTTCTAATGACAATTCCGGTATTCATAATTTGAGGAAGCATACCCCAAGTTGTGTCGATAGCACCAAATTGGTCTTTAATTTCGCTTGGCTTAATAAACTTCGCGTTAAACGCAAGGTCAACCTCTTCGCCTTGTGCCGTTTTACCTTTTGTTTTTGCGCCCTCTTCCTTATTCTTCTTTCCGCTTGTTAGGTAGAGATACAAAATCCAAACGATATGTCCAACCACTAAGCCTACTATGCCATAGGTTGATGTGGCGGCTTCAATTAGGTCTTGCGTTTGATAATAGTTTATTCCTGCGCCTATTAAATAACACACCGCAACACAGATTAGATATACTAGCCAAATATTACGGCGTTTCTTTTTCTGTTCTTCTGCCATATAATATAAAACTCCTATTATTATTTTAAATAAATTTTACATTAAATGCAAACAATTTCGTTTACTTTTCAATTTTATCGATATTTTTTTCGCCTTTTGTCAAAAATCAACTCGTTTAAGTCCGCTTTGGTCAAGACGATACACCTTGTCGCACACCTCTCCAATAAACTTTCTGTCGTGCGATACACTGATGATTGCGCCCTTATAATTTTTGAAGAATTGCCTTATCGCCGGATTTGAAAGTGGGCTTAGATTTCGTGTAGGCTCGTCAAGTAAAAGCACATTGCTCTCTTCTCGCATAATCTTTGTTAAATATACCTTTGCCTTTTGTCCGCCCGAAAGTTCGCCGATTTTATGTTCCATCTCCTTTGAGGTAAATTTAAGATTTCCCAAAATCGTTCTAATAAGTTCGATATCCTTTTTCTCTCCGCTGTCGCACAAAAACTCGATAGGTGTTAAGTTTTCGTCTAAAAGGTCGCCATAGTTTTGTGGCATATACAAAAACTTTATCCCTGGAAGCGGCTCGCTGGAGAGTTTGCTATATATCTCTTTGATAAGCGAACTCTTTCCGCAACCATTCTTGCCGATAATCACAACCTTCTCTGGCCCTGTTACCAGAAGATTGACATCTTGTGCAAGCAGTTTATCTCCAACAGCAAGTTTGTCGAGGTGCAAGTTTAAAACAACCTTTCGTGCCGGCAACTTCACCTCTGAAGTATAACGCAAACTTATCTGCTCTTCCGTGTCGGTATGCTCGGTAAGCCCCTCTCTTTCCCATCTTGCCTCTCTTGCCAAAATTGCTCGCATCGCATTTGCCCTGCCCGGATTTACGCTTTGGAGTTTGTTTCTCATATTGTTTACAATCTCTTTCTGCTCTCTGCGTCGTGCCTGTTCAAAGGTTGCAATTTGGTCTTGCTTAGCAAGTTTTAAGATGCGCTCGTCAACATAGTCGCGATAAGAAAGATTTGCAAAGGTAAAGCGTGGCTCTGACTTGTGCTTTATTTGTTCTAGGTGCAAGATGCAATTTGCTGTGCGCTCTAGAAGTGTTTCATCGTGAGAAACATACACAACAATCTTCTCGTTTTTCTGTATGTAGTCTTCAAGCAGTTCAAGTGTTTCGATGTCAAGGTCGTTGGTTGGCTCGTCAAGCAAAACTAAGTCTGGATTTTGATACCACAGTTTTGCAAGTTGCAACTTAACCTTTTCTCCGCCCGACATCGTGCCAATTGTTCTGCCTTCGAGTATCTCTTCGTCAAGGTTCAAATTTGAAATAATTTGCGAAATTTTGCCAAAATCGTTGTAAATTTCGTAATTTTGCTCGCTTTTTGGTGTATTTTTTAAGAAAAAATCGATTGCAGTAAAATTGTTCCACTCTTCGTCAAGTATTTGTTCAAGCAATCCGCAAGTCATTTTCCCCTTGTTTATCTCTCCGCTGACAGCAAAAAAGTTTAGCAATTTTTTATCGTAAATTGCCTTAAGCAAAGTGCTTTTTCCGTTACCTTCCTCGCCAATAACGGCAAGTTTGTCGCCATCGTTTAATATGAAAGACACATCTTTTAAAATATCTCTTCCATTTGGCGTTGACACTGTTAAATTCTTTACTTCCAGCATCTTTCCTCCTTTCTTGCTTTCATATAGTTAAGTATATCACACCCAACTTCTTTTAGCAATTCAAATTTACAAATCTAATTTTAGAAAGTTGTTTTGAAAATAAATCTAAATGTGTTACAATTTTTTTGGAGGAAATATGCGTAAACCGATTATTATCGACACAGATCCTGGCGTAGACGACTCTGTTGCACTCTTGCTCGCCTTTGGAGATCCCGACAAATTTGATATCAAACTTATAACCACAACTTCAGGAAATGTTCCTGTTTCTGTTTGCACGCAAAATGTGCTTTACCTTTGCGACAACTTTAAGCCATACAACATCGACGTAGCGGAGGGCGAAGATGTATACAAAAACATCGAAGCAAGGGAAGTTCACGGCAAGCACGGACTTGGAAATGTTGTTATAGGCGAAACAAAACAAAAGAAACTTGACACTCCTGCAGTCGACGCAATCTATAAAGTGCTTATGGAGAGCAAAACAAAGGTTATTTTGGCGGAATTTGGCCCAATCACAAATTATGCAAAACTTTTGAAAGAACACCCAGACTGCAAAGATAAAATCGACTTCATATTCTTTATGGGCGCATCGACAAATGGCGAAGGAAATGTAACACCTTATGCCGAATTTAATGTATACAAAAATCCAGAGGCGCTGTTAGATGTTTTAAAAAGTGGCGTAAAAATCACCTTTTGTCCAAAGCATCTTGGCGATGATTGTATCTTTAAACTTACCGACTTCACAGAACACGTTTGCGAACGAAAAAAAGATGAGTTTTTAAGAGATTTGTTCTTAGGAGCAAACGAACCTTGGCACCCTGGCTGTTTTTGCGTGTATGACGCACAAGTTATGCTTGGACTTTTGTATCCAGAACTTTACGACTTCAAAAAATGCGACATAACTGTCTGCCTTGAGGGAGAAAAGCGCGGACAAACCTTTATAACGCTAAACGAAAACGGAAAATGCACCGTTCAACTTGCCAAAGACATTGAACTTATTAAAAAGATAATATATGAGGAATTATACCTATAATATGGAGGAAAAATGAAAAAAATTGCAGTTGTTGGAAGTATAAACACCGACTACACCTTTAAGTGTAACAAATTGCCAAAGCCTAGCGAAACGATTCACGGCGAAGAGTTTAAGATTAACTTTGGTGGAAAGGGCGCAAACGAAGCGGTTGCAATCGCCCGCCTTGGCGCTAAGCCGGTGCTGTTTGGAATGGTTGGCGACGACCTATATTCAAAAGAAAACCTTAAAAATCTTAAGAAACAAAAGGTAGACACCTCTCATATCGAATCACTGGGCGGTGTTTCTGGCGGTTCGGCCGGAATTATGCTCGATAACAACACAAACTCCATAATCGTTATCGGCGGTGCAAATATGAAGGTAGATTCTTCCTACCTTGAAAGGCACAAACAAAGTCTGCTTGACTGCGATATCTTTTGCTTGCAACTTGAAATACCTTTTAGCACGGTCGACGAAGTGATAAATCTTCTGTATGAAAACGGCAAAACTGTTATTTTCAACCCATCGCCAATCACAAAACTTAAAAAGAGTCTGCTTGACAAGTGCCAATACGTGATTGTAAACGAAGTTGAAATAAAAGAACTGCCAAATTATAAAGACAACGAGCAACTGCTTAAGGCGTATAAGGGCAGATTGATTTTAACTTGTGGCGCAGATGGAGTTTATTTCTATGATGACGGAGTAAAACACGTTCCTGCAGCCAAAATTAAGGACGTAAAAGACACAACCGGTGCTGGAGATACCTTTTTAGGTGCTTTTGCAGTTGCAATTTCGAAGGAAATGCCACTAAAAGACGCAATTCTCTTTGCAAACAACTGCGCCGGATTAAAAACAACCAAATATGGTGCGCAGACCGGTATGCCATATCTAAGTGAAGTTGAAGAATTTATCAAAAAAAATAGTAAAAATTAGTTTTTTACTATTTTTTTATTATTTTTTTATATTTTTAATTTATTTTTATATTTTTTATTAAAATATTTAAAAAATCCATATTTACGTATTTTTAGATTTTTTTAATATTTTTTTTGATATTTTATTTTCGATAAATTTATATATTTCGCCAAATAAAATAATCGAAAGAGAAAATACAAGAACAATTACCCAACAAATTGCATCAAGATTGCATAGTTTTAGCACTTCCCTAAGCGGAGTGGTGGCAATAAGCACCAAAAGTCCTATTCCAAGCACCATTGAAAGCGTAAACATCTTGTTTTTGAACGGATTTGACCTAAAAATATGCTCTTTGCAGCGCGCAGTAAACATATAGAAGAGTTGTAAAAGGTTTAAAGTGTAGAACGCCATTGTTGTTGCTGTCAGCGTGTCATACAAGAAGTAGCCAAATAGGTAGGCGGACATCGTTAAAATCGTCTGCAGCACCCCTAAAACGACGATACTTACCCCAACGCCGTTTGAAAAGAGTCCACTTTTTGCACTTCGCGGTTTTTCGTGCATTATTCCGCTTTCACACTTCTCCACGCCAAGGGCAAGCGCCGGCAAACTATCAGTTATCAAATTTACAAACAAAATCTGCACCGGAAGTAAAAATGTGAGTCCTGGAAAGAAGATTGTTACGAAAAATAGCGATAAAATCTCCGCCATATTCGCAGAAAACAAGAATTTTATCGTCTTTTGAATGTTGGCATAGATTTTTCTGCCCTGTTCAACGGCAACCACAATGGTGGCAAAGTTGTCGTCAGTAACAACGATGTCGGCAACTTCCTTTGTAACATCTGTTCCGCCCTTTCCCATTCCAATGCCGATGTTTGCCCTCTTCATACTTGGTGCATCGTTGACGCCATCGCCGGTCATAGCAACGTTGTGCCCGTTTTGTTTCAATGTTTCAACAATCCTCACCTTATGTTGTGGGCTTACACGCGCATAGACGCTTACTCTTTCAACCACCTCTCTAAATTCACTATCGCTGCAAGCATCGATTTCTTCGCCAGAGATAACCTGACTGCTCTCCTGCGCTATCCCCACCTTTTTCGCGATGGCAAAAGCCGTTTCCTTATAGTCGCCGGTGATCATCACCGCCCTCATTCCTGCTTGACGGCACTTTTCAACTGCCTCAGCAATCTCTTCGCGTGGTGGATCTTGCATTCCGCACAAGCCTAAAAAGGTCAAGTTGTCTTCCGTTAAAATTTCGCGCTCTGCGTATGCAAATGCCAAAACGCGCAAAGCATCACCACACATTTGACTGTTGTTTTTTAAAATATTTCGCTTAAAATTGTCAGTAAGTGGCAAAATTGTGTCATTTATCGCAATTTTTGTGCATTTTGCAAGAACTTTGTCTATTGCACCCTTTACAAAAACAAACTTTTTGCCTTGCGCATCGTTTAGAGTCGACATCATATTTCTGCCAGAGCAAAATGGATTTTCGTCTAAGCGGTTAAAATTTGCTTTCTCCTTTCTTGTTCCCATCTTTGCTGCGTAGTTTAAAAGCGCAACTTCAGTCGCCTCACCAACGTATCCTTTCTCGCCCATCGCCGCATCGTTACAAAGCACCATACAATTCAAAAAAGTTTGAAAAAATGGCGAATTTTCCGCAAAATTTGTAAAAACTTTTTGCACGGTCATTTGATTTTTGGTTATTGTGCCAGTCTTGTCCGAACATATAACGTCGCAACAACCCAGCGTTTCCACGGCGTGCATCTTTTTTACTATCGCTCGTTTGCTGCTTAGTTCTGCAATACCCAAACTCATAATGATTGTGATTACTGCCGGCATACTCTCTGGAATCGCCGCAACAGAAATTGCAACCGCGGTTAAAAAGGCGTTTAAGATTTGCGATGGATTTGCTATCGTTTCGAGTATAAAGGTTACCGATGCAATCAGCAACACGATATATGTCAAGACTTTGCCCACCGATTGTATGTTTTTTTGAAGGGGTGTCATTTCCTTTTTTGTGCTTTTTAAACTTTCGGCAATCTTTCCAAATTCGGTTTCAACGCCAAGCGCATAAACAACTCCAATTCCGTGCCCACTCTCCACCACACTTCCACAGTATGCAATGTTTTTTCTGTCAGCAACGATTGTGTCTCTGCCAATTACGTCAGCGTGTTTTTCCACTGCCGCACTCTCTCCTGTCAGCATCGCTTCGTTCAATTTGAAGTTTTTGCAGTCGATAATTCTTAAATCCGCCGGCACAATCGAACCTGCTTCTAGCACAACTATGTCGCCCCTAACAAGCAAATTGCTGGCAATTTTAACAAGTTTTCCATCGCGCAACACACAAGTTTCTGCCTGCGTCATTCTTTTTAATTTTTCAATCGCCTTTTCGGTTTTGTTTTCCTGCAAAAAGCCAAACAATGCGTTCACAAAAACTATGCCTAAGATTATCACTCCATCGACAACTTCGCTGCTCGATTTTGTCAGCGCGCCGATTAGGATAGATACAACTGCCGATATAAGCAGTATTAGCACCATCAAGTCTTTTAGTTGCGACAAAAACTTAACAAATGCGTTGCGTTTTTTCTCGCCTTTTATTTGAAATTTACTCGCCTCGCCTAAGCGGTTTTGCGCCTCCGCCTGCGACAGCCCATTTTGTGAGGAGTTTAGTTTTATCAAACACTCCTTTGCGCTTTGATTATAATATTCCATACACCCTCTATCCTAATATATAGAAAAGGTGCGGACAATTATGACCTTAAATTAAACAAAAAATGCCAAAACGCCGACAAAGACAAGATAGATTGCAAACCATTTCAAATTTCCCTTTTCGGTAAGTTTCATCATAAACTTGATAGCAAAAATTCCGCAGACAAACGCCGCCGCAAAAGACGCAATGATTGAGATTGGCGCATAGTCGATTGTTATGCCATATTTAACTACATCATAGACTTCCATTACCATCGACAAGATGATTATTGGTATGCTCATAAGAAAGGAAAACTTTGCACAATCCTTTTTGTTTGCTCCTGACAAAATACCGGCGCAGATTGTCGAACCGGAACGTGAAATTCCCGGAAAAACAGCAAAACCCTGTGCAATTCCCATAAAAATCGCGTTTTTTGTGCTAAAAACACCATTTTTCTTCTTAGAAAGCATATCGCTGACAAAAAGCAGAACCGCAGTAAGCAAAAAACAATATGGCAAAAACGCTCCACCAAACGAGGATTTTACGATTGGCATAATGAGTAAAACGATAAGGCAAGTTGGAATTGTTGCGATGATTATTTTCATTCCATCGCCTTTAAAAGGATTTTTGATTATCTTCCAAATATCTTTCCAAAAGACGACAACTATCGAAAGCAGAGTCGCAACGTGCAAGAGAATACTCAAAAACATACTCTCTTCAACTTTAAAAATTTTTGAAAACAAAACGAGATGTCCGCTTGAACTTACCGGCAAAAATTCGGTCAGCCCTTGCACCAACCCAAGAAAAAATAAAACAAGGAAATTTTGCATACGCTCTCCTTGTTTTATTATATTTATTTGAATTTGTTTTTATTAAGCAAATTACTTCGACTGAATGTTCTTAAGTCTCTTCTTACGACGAATATTTATAATAATAATCACAGTAAGAGTAACAACAAGTGCAAGGCTTATAACAACGATAAGCACGATAACCCAAATTTGTGGTTTGGATTCGATTATCTTAGCGTCATTTCCAAGCACGCCAAACAATCCGTTATAGTAAGTGTTTGCATAGCCGGTGAGAAGGTAGATGTTTGTTATTACCTTTCCGTCAAAGTCGAACGTTCCGTTGAATGGATTTTCGTCCGTGCCGATTGAATGCCAATACTTGTCGCTTAGGTAGAGGTGTCTCATAACTCTGTAATAAGAGTCAGCATATTTTGTTCCGCTTCCGTTAACAGCACCGCTGTTTATAAGGTTCATATAGTATGCCAAATCTGTTACAGTGTAGATGAGGTATGGATCGTCTTCCGTTCCACTTCCGTGTTCCGATTCAACCTCTTCGTCGCCAAAATACAATCTCACAAATTCAACTTTAAGTTGCATTGTGCCGGCAACACCGTTCTCTTCCATATAGTCAGTGGTAAGTTCAATCTTTCTGCCATCGAAGAATTCCATTAAGTCTAGTTCTTCGCCAGAAAGAAGTGTAAGTTTGATGCTGTCTACCTTATATCTTTGAAGAACGACAATGTCAATTATTAGTCTTGTATCTACCGGAGCAACAACGGTTGTGGTTTTTTCCGTTTTATATTGCATATATCCAGCATTTTCAATTCTGTTGTCGTCGATTGCGTTTTCAACATATTCGCCATCTTTGAACGTTAATTCTGCATAGATAGCAACAAGTTCTCTTGTAAAGGTTGGAAGTATTTCAATTTCCTTTTCAGCACTTGCTGCGCCAATAACATAACTGAACACATAGTCAACCTTCATCAAAATGCCGTTAAACGTCATACTCTTAAGTTTGATGTCTGGCAAATTCCAAAGAACGGTGTATCCATAGTCTACGTGGAGATGGAAGTTTACCTCATCTCCAACCTTAACTTCAAATGGAGATTCATATCTTTCAAAGTCTGTAAGTGCCTCAGTGTCGGCATACTCACCAGCCTCAGTCGATGTTTCAATGCCGTCTGGGTTTACCGCAATAATTCTGTAGATTTGCCCATAAGTTGGATCGTAAGTTGAAAGGTCAAGTTTAACCGTTCGTCCTTCAACGTTTAGCACGTAGTTCATTTCAAACTCGGTTGCCGCTTGTTCAATCGTCATATTAGGCTCGCCCAAATAGGTGGTTGCCGTTGTTTCGCAGAACCAAGATATGAATTGGAATCCAAGTGAGATGTCTGCCTCTGGAATAACCGTCAAACTATAGTCTTTTGTTGTGTCGATATAGTCTCTTGAAACAAGGCTCTGTGCAGCGCTGTGAGCATTCTGTCCTTCACCGCCGGCATCTTCTTGAATTATCTTATACTGCATCGTTCCGCCGGAAATCTTAACGCCGATGTGAACGAAATATTCAATCTTGATTACGCACTCTACGATGTTGTCATATTCGTTTGTTGACCAAGGAATTGTGTCGATGTATGCTTCAACGTCGTTAAGCCAAACACCTGTTACGTCCTTTTGCGAGATAACGTAGCGATAGAATATGTAAGTGTCAAGTTGTGGTGCTGTGATCTTGATGTTGGTGTTGAAGTCAACTTCCATATACAATGGATCATCGCTGTTAAACCAAGAGTTAGACGAATCAACTCCGCTGATTATGTCTTGTGCGTTGTAAGGAACATCTAAATCTTCTGGAATAAATTCGATTCTTATCTGCGTTTTAAGGTATGACCAGTAGAGGAAGAGTGTGATTATCACATTTCCCTCTTCGTCAAGCGCGGCGTTTTCTTCAAGCACATATTTCTTTTGCATTACGTCGTATCTGTAGCCGGTGAGTTTGAAGGTGTCAATTGGTTCTCCGCTTGGAGAAATTATCTGTGTGCCCTTGCCGTTACGCGAGGTGAAGTAGCCACCAAAGTTATATTCGTCTTTTCTTTGAACGATGTTAAGGATTCCTAAATCGTTGAACTTTATGGTGTTTATAAATTCTTGATTGATTGTGATGTTGTCGGTATTGTCAATGCTTAAGTCGATAGTTTTGTCATATTCAACATTTGTAACGCTGAACACTATATCGCTCACTAAGTTTAGTGTTGGGTCTTTAAAGTCAACTGTGTATGTCTGCGAAACAACTGGAATCGATATTGCGCCCGAACTTGCTTTTGTTTCTACAGTGAACGAAATTTGATATAAATAGTTGCTTTCGATGTGGTCGAGCAGTTTTACCTCTATACCGCTGATTGTCAACACTTCTTCGTCAAACACAATATTAACGTCTGTTATGTCGGCAATTTTGTAGCCAAGTCTTATATACGCATAGATATCATACTTTTCGTTGGTGTAAGAGATAACTTGTGTTTCTGCGCCCGTTTCACCCGACACCCAAACACGCTTAACTTCCGATTCGACTGCGTGGAGATAGATACTTCCTGCATCTACCGCCTCCTCATTTTCGTTTATGAAGTTGATGTCTACGGTGTTGAGGATTGGCCTAAACACGATGCGAATTTCATAGGTGTCTGCGCCACCAACAAGGTTGCTGATTTCATAGACGTGATACGTTCCTCTAAGTCCAAGATAGTTTGTTGTGCCTGAGCCAACAAATTCAAAACTTGAGAAGTAGAAGCCCTCTAGTTGAGTCATCACTCTTATGTAAATCGAATCGCCGGTGTAAGCGACAACTTGGAAGGTTCTTGAATCTCTTAGTTGTCCGTTTACGTGGCTTTCATCGCTGTAGTGAATGCGATCTCTTTGGATATAGCCATAGTTGTTTACAACTACGTTTGAACCTGTTTCATCGCAAAGTGAGATGCTGCCAATCTTGTATGGGTCGTCTTCCTCATAATCTTCGTAAGCAAGAACCGATTTAACATCTATCTTCGCCTCGTTTGCCCTTAAAATTGCACCAAGGTAAACACTGCCATCGATTACATAGTCTTCAAAACCGAAGTAACTTAGACTGATTGAGATTGTTCTTTCGTTTTCGCCCGTTCTATTGACTGAATTTTCGATGATGTTTCTGTTTTCGTCAAAGAATCCATAGCCGTAATATACATATCCGTCTGGAACTTTGAAGTAAACCGTTTTATATGCACCATAGTGCACCATTGTGTAACTTATTGAGAAGTAAGAATCAAGGTTGTCGTAGAAGTCATCTTCAAGTTGCAAGTAGTCATATCTATTTTCTTCGCCCTCAATTCCGCTCTTCTCCCCTAAGGTGTAATAGTCGAACGCGTCAAGATATACTTGATATTGCGTTGCTGAGAAGATTGCATAGATTGTTTTATCTCCCATAAGTCTGTAGATGTATGGGTTATCTTGTGAAAATGGGATTGCGGTTGTCGAGTTTTCATCGCTCCAACCAACAAAACTGTAAGCAATGTCAAGGTCGGTGTATGCTTGTGCGCTTAACGAGATTTCATCTTCATAAGCGGCTTGTTTTTCAAGCAGTTGTTCGCCGTCCATCAAAACGATGTTGCCAGAATTTTCAACCGTTTGCAAGTCGTTGTCATACGCAACGATAACAACCGAAAGTGTGTATGCCCTCTTTTGATAGCCGATTCTAACATTTTCGTTTGCCGAAAGTGCTTTAAGTGTAAGGGTGTAAACAGCCCCTGTTCCTGTTTGATTGTTCTCTTCCTCTGTAACAACTTCAAGAGTGAAGTCGCAGTAGGTTACAGACACCTCTCTTGCGCTCATAACATAACCATATTTCATAGTTATTGTAAGGATTAAGTCGCCGCCCGCTTCAACTGCATAGACTCCGTCTTCATTTGGTGTTTCGGAAACTATGCTTTCATAGACGTTGACTGACTTATCATAACTGAGTGTAACATACGAGAAGAGTGATTGCGTTACAACGCGTATCGTGTAATCGTATACCGAACCTGTAAGTGTGATAACTGCGGTATTTTTGTTGGTGTAATTTATTTCTTTTTCAACATTTCCGTCGGAAACCACAATATCTGTGATTGCAAAACTTTCCACCGTTGTTATCGTAATCACAATAACCTTGCCGGTTGCAACTTTAACTTTGTTGTCCTCTACGTCAACTTGAACTTGGTCGATTGTTGCGCTGACGCTTTCAATGTTGTTTCCAACCACTGAAATTGTGTTTGTTCTTGCTTGTGTTGCAATGGTGATTGAAGTTGTAGGTGGATTTGAAATTAGATATTCAAAAGCATATTTTGCCACCGATTCTTCTGGCGAGATTGTTGTTGAAAGGTATGTTATTGTAACTCCCTCTATCTGCTCGCCTTGGTCGTTTGTTGCAACAATTTCAAAGCCTGCCTGCATCTCTAGTTCGATTCTAAGCGTGTCGCCAACGCCTAAGGTTGTGAAGAACAATCTCTTTTCTTGCAAGGTATATTCGTGGCTGCAAGAGGTTACTTGTGCCCCTTGAACTGTTATGTAGATATACATTCCCCACTTTGCAGTAAGTGTTATTTCTTCATCACGCGTTAAGATTTTGTCTGTTCCAATAACTTTCTTTTCTGCGCTATCAAACCAGCCTAAGAAGGTGTAGCCGGTGTAAACTGGAACTTCTTGCCATTTTGCGTTTGAATTGAATTGTTCGTTATAACCTAAGTCAAAACTGTCAGTAAGGTCGTCGTGTCCAAAGTCAAGCACAACTCTTATCGTCTTTTCGGTGAAAGTTGCCTTATAACTAAACTTTCCGCCAAAGACATAGTCGATAAGTTTTGTGTCGCTGTCAATTTCAACTTCTCTCTCTTCAAGTGCCGTTCTGATGAGATATTTCGAAAGAATGTGTCCGTTGTAAATGATTTCTGGAAGTTCGCTGACTGTAAGAGTCAATGCTTTTTCGTATGGTGCAACAAAGGTGTATACGCCACCAACGCTGCTGTGCTCTATATCATCATCAACCTTAACTTCAATCTTGCTTTGGTCGTATTGCGATAGGTCAAGTTCGACATTTAAGTCGCTAAACGAGAAGTAAATCTTCACTGTCATTGCTTCGATAATTCCAATCGAAGGAACGGAGTATGAAAGCACGTTGCTTGCGCTTGTAAACTCGCCTAAAGATTCGCTTGTTTCAATGTTTGTTACTTTTGCTGTGATAAGAGCGTTGCTTACTCTTATAACAATATCTACGCTTGAGCCAAAGTAAACTTCATAGTTAAAGCCCGATTCGTTTACAGTGCTTCCGTTTACTGTTATTGCCGCGTAGTCAAGTGGATTGCCACTCTTTTCGTCTTCAAGGACAACGGTAAACTGCATAGTCGACAAATCCCAAACTGGAATAAGTGTTAGGTCGATTCCGTCTAAGTTTTCTTTGAAGTAATAGCCTAAGAGGTTAGTTTCGTCTAAGCCAATTATGTAGTTTAAGAGTCTTAACGTTGACGATGTGTTTGTGATTCTAATAATGTATGTCGTCGAGCCGGTTAATCGATATTCGCAACCACTTTGTGCAAGTGCGCTTTGCAAGAACGCGGCTTGTTCTTGTGTTGCTGCTTCAATCGTCAATCCCCAATATGTGAAGTCGTGCCCTGTGTAGCCGGTTAAGGTAGGAATTACCTTTCCGCTTTCAATGGCGTTTTCTTCAACGCTTGTAAGGTATACAAATGGGTATGCGATTGCGGTGAGCACGTTATCTTCAACAAAACTATACTCTGGGTCGTATTGATATTTGAAGTTTACGTTTATCGCTGTTATCGAACCGTATCTCCAATTTTGAATCGTGTAGTTGTCGGTTAGGTCATAGGTAACGCCTGCGCCAAGTGTGAAGATGATTTCGTTTGGATATCCAACAGCACTGCTTGCAAACTCTGCAGCCACAATGGTAACGCCATCTTCATCGCCAGCAACGATTCCCGAAATGTTGAATCTAAGGTTGCCATCTTCGTCAGTGATTTGTGGGCAAGCCGTTGTGCCGTCATACGTCTTTGTGAATATCTCGGCAAGAGGTTCGTTCTTTTGCGATACTGAAAGTGCCCTTGGAGTGATAACAAATGCATCATTAAAGGTATATTCTTTCAGCGCACCCTCTTCAAATTCAAATTGGAAGTTAGGTGATTCTATCTTTATATATATTCCGTAAGAGCCAACTTTAAGATATCCAGATGGCGCTTTGTCATCTTCGGTGTAGGCAACTTTGATGCTTACGATCTGCCCTTCTGTCGAAAGGTCGGCAACTGTTGGACAAGAGATTGATCTATATGGAATCGCGTTTATATCCACCGATGTATCCCCATATACAACGTTGTAGGTGTTTACATCTAAGATTAACGATGCTGGAATGATGCTTCCGGTTGTGAACGCACCCGAAATGCTGTAGAACTTGCCACTGCCGTCTTGCGAGATTTCGTAGTTGTCAAGGGTTGTGTTTCTTACAACAACTTTATATCCATCGCCTGCTTGTATACCAAGTGAGTTATAAACATCGTCTGTTCTAAATTCGATTTCAACCTTTATATCTTTGTCAAGTGCAACACTTCTGTCGTTTACGCTTTCAAAGAAGTCGGCAATGTTAACGGTGTATTGTGCTGCTTGTGCCGTGTATGGCATCGACATTGCGTCATCTTTAAAGGCAATTACCCTCTTTGTAACTTGAACTCTGTATGCGTTTACTCTGTTGCTAAGCCCCATATGAATGTTGTTGAAGAGGCTGCTTCTTGCGGTTGATGCGTTGATAGAGTATGGTCCAACATTTTTGATTGTTGAACTGCTTATCGAAAGGGTTGCACGGAGTGTTTCATCGCTTAACCCCTCCATCAAAACATATTCGTTGTCTGCAAGGATATATACCCCCGCCTCAACTTTAAGAGCGTTGTCTGTGCCTGCTTGCGACAGGGTGATAACATATTTGCCATCTTCATATCCAAACACGATAGTGTCGTAGGTTATGCCGGTATATTCAAACGAGAGGGTTGCGCCGGTGTAGTCATTGTTATCCATTGAGTAAGCAACTGTTTTTTCTGTCGATGCAAGAATATATACGTCTGTGTTAACTGGAGTTATTGCATATCCTCTAACTTCGTCTTGCACGGTTACTTCGTCTGCATAGCAAGCCGCAACGTTTTGATTGTCGCCGTCCTTTATCACTCTTCCGGATTCGATATAATACGAACCGATTGCAGTGTAGTTTTCTTGGTCGTCTATCATATTTGGCTTACGTGTAAACTCTATTTCGATTACATCGCCATAAATCGTTCTGTAACTTCTAACAAAGTTTGCCGTCTTAGATTCTGCCGTGTTGAAGTCTTCAGTGTAATAGCCCTCTTTTTCAAACAGAATAGTAAGTGCATAAGGTGTAATTGTGAATGTCAAAGTGTTTGTGGCATCTTCGGTTACAAGTTCATAGTTTGTAGCCGCGCCGTCAGTTGTAAGTTGAACTGTATATTCTTTTGCTCTAAAGTAGTAAGTGTTTAAGATGTCTTCTGGGTTATATTTTACTTCCCAATTGAATGAGAAACTTGCGTTTGACAAAACATTTTCAACTTCGCCGTTTTTGGTGTAAATTTCAAAACCAAGCGCCTTTTTGTCGATGTTGTTTGTCGTAAATTCGCCGTATACAAAACTTGTTTTGCTGAGTCTTATGTATGCCGTTTCTTTCGTTATCACTGTGGTTACGGAGTAACTTGAAAGTCTATAGTTCCCCGCTCTGTCGCCCGACAAGAAGAGTGCAGCAGTTGTATTTCCTGCGGACACGCTGTTGTATCTTGCAGTGATAATAACATAGTTTGCATCTTCTTCAAGCACAATCCAATCGCCGTCTGCAACTTGGAAAGCACTTCCTGTGATTGTTTTGTATGCAAGTCCGTCATATTTTTTGTTGATAAGATTTGCAAAGTTTTCTTCTGTTACGTCAATTTCAATAGCAGTGATTGTAAGGCTGTAAGTGTTACGGAAGTATACATCTCCGCTAAAGCCCTGAACCTCTGCATCTTGAGAAATGTTAAGCCTATAGGTATTTACATTAAGCGCGATGCCATCAAGTGTTATTTCAAGCCCTGTAATGTCGCGCTCTGCTTCTGTTGTTAAGTCTTGAATTGCGCCCTCATTGATGTAACTAAATTTAAGTTTTGTTGAAGCAACAATGCTATCGCCCGACATAATGTTTAGTGTTGCATCGTGTGTGGTAAGTTTACTGCCGGTGCTTGTAAGAGAGAGTGTATATTCTTTTGAATTATATTCTACCGCCAAAACATTTTCGTCTTCAAAGGTTATATACACGTCCGAAGTCGATGCCTTTACAATAAAGCCACCATTGATTTCATTTGCAAGGCTAAGTTCTATACTGTTATATAGGTAGGTCGTTTCGTAAAGTTTAAGATTGTATGTTCCCTCTATTGCGCTTTCAAGTTTTCTGCTTTCCGCATCTACTGGAATAACCTTTGCGTAATATACATCGCCAAGTGCGTCATCGGTAACTTTTATCTCGTAGTATTCTGCAATTTTGTCGACAACTGTTATCACAATATGGTCAGCCTCTGTAATTGTCAGTGTGCGATTTGTTTTGGTGATAGTAACATCTGGTGCGTTTTCGTCAACTTTGATGTTGAAATCACGCGAGGTTATATCTGCAACAAGTTTATACACACCGGCATAGTAATAGCCTTTTGCGTTTCTAGTGTTTTCAGCGTCATTTGAAAGGTCAAACTTTGTTGTATATATTGCCGAAGCAAACAAAGTTGTGTAATCTTCTCCGTCATCGCCAATAAGAGTGTAGTTTATGTTGTTGCCAGAGAATCCGCCAATGTTAAGTTGCAACAAGTCGCTTGTGAGTTGTCCATATTCATAACTATCTTTCACCATCGTAAACTTCATTGTTGCGTCGATTGGAAGAATTTCGCCGGCAACCGAACTGTTTGAAAGGGTGTAGTTGTTTACATTGTAACTTCCGCTTCCTGCAGAGTAGATGGCGAGTGAAACCATACCCTGTCCTGCGTGAGCCGAAGCAAAGGTCGCTCTAATGTAATATCCTTCGTGATGAACAACATCTTCAAGCACCTCTCCATCTAAGTCGAGATACATATCGGTGTTGTTGTCAAACTGCTTTGTTGGGTAGAACGCCGATGTGTCAACAAGTTTTGTCGTTATGTTGAAGCAGTATGAAGAATCGAATGTGATTGACGAGTAGTAAGAGAGAATCGAGGTTTCGTTTCTGTCTATGCTTGCCATATCAACGCTAAAGGTGTAAACCCCAATGTTGCGTGCGGTTGCAGTTGAAGTTACG
>CANQIX010000010.1 GCA_947624105.1 uncultured Clostridia bacterium | reverse complement strand
TTTGGAAAAGTTAAGGCTACTATGCAGTTTATCACAGTAAGTTATTACATTTTCTACGCATTTATGGTTGAAGAATTTTACAGCGTTATCGGCACAGTGGCAAACACAATCTTGGGCGTTATAGGCTATGTTTTACTTGCAATAACTGTTATTCTTACCATCTTGTCGGCAATAAACTATATTGTCAAAAACAAGGCTGTTTTTAAAGAAGAAAAAACTGAAAAAGCAGAGTAATTATCACTTTTTAGCAAAATATAACATATAGGAGTTTTTATGGAAAAAGATAAAAAGGCGGATTTGCTTGACCAAGCGCTCCTTCAAATTGAAAAACAATTTGGTAAGGGCTCAATTATGAAACTTGGTGCGCAGGCGTATCCAAAGATTGAAGTAATACCAACCGGCTGTTTGGCACTTGATGTTGCTCTTGGAATCGGGGGAATCCCTCGCGGAAGAATTGTGGAAATCTATGGACCAGAATCATCTGGTAAAACCACAGTTTCTTTGCACATCATTGCGGAAGCGCAAAAGCAAGGCGGAACTTGTGCCTTTATCGATGCAGAACACGCCTTAGACCCAGTGTATGCAGAGCATCTTGGAGTTAACACAAGTGAACTCTATGTTTCGCAACCAGATAACGGCGAACAAGCGCTTAACATCTGCGACACACTTGTTGCAAGTGGTGCATTCTCTGTGATTGTAATCGACTCTGTTGCTGCCCTCACTCCAAAGGCGGAAATCGATGGCGAGATGGGAGATAATCACGTTGGATTGCAAGCAAGAATGATGAGTCAGGCGCTTAGAAAGTTGACTCCTATCACAAGCAAAAGTAATACAACAGTTATCTTCATTAACCAACTTCGTGAAAAGGTTGGAGTTTTGTTTGGTTCTCCAGAAACTACAACAGGTGGTAAGGCACTTAAGTTCTATGCAAGCATTCGTCTTGATGTAAGAAAGATTGATGTTATCAAAGAGGGCGCAAACATAATTGGAAACAAAACAAGAGTTAAGGTTGTTAAAAACAAACTTGCTCCTCCATTCAAAACTGCCGAATTTGACATTATGTATGGAACGGGAATTTCAAAGAGTGGCTGCATCTTAGATATGGCGATAAATCTTGACATAATCAAAAAGTCAGGCGCTTGGTTCTCATATAACGATGAGAAAATTGGACAAGGCAAAGAGAACACAAAAGCATACCTTGAAAAAGACCCTAAATTTATGGAAGAAATCGAAGAAAAAATAAGAGAAAAAATGAATTCTGGGGCAAATTTATCTTCAAATAATTCACAAGAAACCGTTGAGGAATAAATAAATTAAAAGATAATTAAAAAAATAAAACATATATCAATCGATATATGTTTTTTTATGCGATAAAATGGGATTTTTAGAATTTTTATGTATTTTTTAAATATACCATTCTTTTGAATTTTTTTGTTGAATTTTTTTAGTAGAAAAAAGTTTAAATATTTCTGTTTTTTCGGGAGAATTTTTTACCGAAAATTTATATACAATTTTTACCTCATTTTCCTTCTCTCTAAGTGGCATAGACACCTTTGTTTTGCCCTCGGATTCTTTGATTGTTTTGTAATATTCTCCATTTAAAAAGATGTCATATTCAATCTGCTTTTGTGTGTTTAGCGTCAAGATGCAACTTGAATTTTCTTGCTTGCACGTTGCGTCTAGGTTTGGCAGTTCAACAAAGTTTGTCGATATTTCGTTTGGCAAATTAAAGCGCGAAAAGAGGGCGGATTTTGTGTATCGCTCGGGAGTGTTTGAATTTGCTAAAACAAGTTTATGATTCTTCTCCTTTTCGATAAGGTCTATTTTTGCTTCGGTTACGCTTGATGGCTTTTTAAAGGTGGTGTTTGTTGGCTTAAATTCTGCCAAAAATTTTCGTGCAACTTCGGTTGGCTCGTTTCCGCCGTTTATGCTTATTGGCGCGTTGTTTAAGTTGCCACACCAAACACCTATTGTTATGTCTGGAGTATAGGCGATGTTGTAGGCGTCGGTGTTAAGCGAAGAATTTTTCTTGCCTACTGTTCCGGTTTTTGAGGCGACTTCTGTTTGCTCTATCGTGCTTAGTTTTCGTGCAGTGCCAGTTTTGGCGGTCTGTTTTAAGATGTCGGTCATAAGGTATGCCGCATCATCTCTAAACACTTGCTTTTCATTTGGAGTGTGTTTATAGATAACTCTGCCGTTTTTGTCGGTTATGTATGAAATAAAGCGTGCCTGCGAATATTTGCCACCGTTTGCAAAACTTACATAGGAATTTGCAAGCGTTTTTATGTTTTCGCCATAGGTCATTCCGCCAAGTGCAAGGGCGTAACTGTCGTCCTTCTCGTCAAATGTAAAACCAAGTTTGCTGGCATATGACTTTCCACTTTCAATGCCGATATAACTTAACACTTTTATCGCAACCGTGTTGATTGAGTTTTTTACGGCATCAGTTACTGTTGTAAACCCATTATACTTGCCGTTTACATTGCTTGGAGAATATTCTCCAATCGTTATCTTTTCGTCTAACACTTCGGTTTCTGGGGTGATGATGTTTTCGTTTAGCGCTGGGCAATATACAAGCACGGGTTTTATGCACGAACCAACTTGTCTTTTTGCGTCAAGCACTTTATATACGCTTTTTCCGTTGTATGCGGTTATGCCATAGGATTTGTTGTCAATCACAATTCCGGCGTAATCGTTGCCCTTTAAATCAGTTTTTTCAAAGGAATTGGAAAGAAGTTTTTGATGTTCTGGGTTTTGATAACTGTGTATCTTGTATCCTGAAAGCGCAATTTGTTTTGCCGGAATCTTCAAAATTTTAAGCGCCTCATCGATGCAACTTTCGGTGTAGGAGTTTTGTTTGTTTTCGATGTTTGATTTTATCTCTAATTCGATTGGCGTTTGTGTCTGCTTTAGGCACTCCTCTTCGGTTATCACGCCGTCTTTTTGCATCTCTCTTAAAACTAAGTTTCTTCGCTTTGTTGCATCTTCTTTATGGGTGATTGGCGAGTAGCGATTAGGCGATTTTATAAGTCCGGCAAGTAGGGCGCTCTCTGCAAGAGTCAACTCTTTAGTGCTCTTTGAAAAATAATAGTTTGATGCGCTTTCTATACCATAGCAGTTATTTCCAAAGTAGATTATGTTGAGATAAAACTCTAAAATCTCGTCCTTATTAAAGGATTTTTCAAGTTTCTTAGTTAGGGCAATTTCTTTGATTTTGCGTTCTAGCGTCTTTTGATTTGATAGTTGTGTGTTTTTTATAAGTTGCTGACTTATTGTCGATGCGCCTTCCTTAAACGACATAGAGGTAAGGTTGGTGTAAAGGGCTTTAAGCATACGTTTTAGGTTAAGACCCTTGTGAGTGTAAAACTTTTTATCTTCAATGCTGATAAAGGCTTGTTTTGTGTGGTTTGGGATATCTTCGATTGAAACATAGGGCATATTAAAGTTGTTGCTTTCGCTTATTATGTTGTCGGCGCTGTCGTAAACTTCGATTGAAAGAGAGGCGTCTGTGAGTGCTTGGGTGTTAAGCGGAATCGTCTGCGCTTTGACATAGACAGATAGAAAATAGCCTGAAACAAGCAAAACGAAAAACAAAATTATTAAAAACACCACAATTAAACACGTTTTGACAATTTTCTTCATTTCTCCTTATTATGTTTCAAATTTTTTATAAAATACACCTCTTCTCTTGCCAAATTTTCTTATCTTATGTATAATATATACTATGAAATATAATATCGTTACTTATGGTTGCCAGATGAATGTGCACGAAAGTGAAAAACTTGCATATATTTGCGAAAAAATGGGCTACGAGCACACCGAAAAGCGTGAAGATGCAGATTTGATAATATTTAACACTTGTGCAGTTAGAGAAGGGGCAGAAGACAGAGTTTTTGGAAATGTTGGGGCGTTGAAAAAACTAAAAAAACAACGTCCTAATCTTATTGTTGCAGTTTGTGGGTGTATGACACAAAAGGAAAGCACCGCAAACTATATTATGAAGACCTTTCCATTTGTTGACATCGTTATTGGCACGTTTAATTTGCCAAACTTTGAATACTACGTAAACGCAGTGAAGAGAGGCCGTCAACTTGAACTTTACAGCGAGGGAGATCTTGACGAAGTTATCCCATACAAAAGGACAAGTGGCGACAACGCTTGGGTGAACATTATGCAGGGGTGTAATAACTTTTGCACTTATTGTATCGTGCCTTACGTTAAGGGCAGAGAGAAGAGTAGAAGAGAAGAAAACATCTTAAACGAGATTAAAGGCATTATCGCAGAGGGAAAATACAAAAAAATCACCCTTTTAGGACAGAATGTAAACTCCTATGGAAACGATCTTAAAACCGGCGAGAACTTTGCGAAACTTTTAAGAGATATCTGCAAACTTGATGGCGATTTTAAACTTACCTTTATGACTTCGCACCCAAAGGATTTAACAGACGAAGTTATCGATGTTATTGCAAGCGAAGATAAGATTTTGAAAGAAATACATCTTCCAGCGCAAAGCGGAAACAACCGAATCTTAGCGCTTATGAACAGAAAATACACGCGTGAAAAATACCTTGACATCATAAGGAAGATAAAAGAAAAGATTAAAAACGTAAGGATAACATCGGACTTTATCGTCGGCTTTCCAACCGAAACTGAAGAGGAATTTCAAGATACGATGTCGCTTGTAAGAGAAGTTGAATTTGATGGCATATTTGCCTTTATGTATTCGCCACGCGAGGGCACTGTTGCAAAAGAGATGCAAGGGCAAATTGATGAAAGTGTTAAAAACAGACGAGTAAACGAACTTTTAAAACTCGAAAAAGAGATACAAGAAAGGAAAAATAATGGAAATTAAAAAAGAACATTCGCCAATGATGCAGCACTATTTAACGATGAAGGAGCAGTATAAAGACTGCATTCTCTTTTATCGTTTAGGAGATTTTTATGAACTCTTCTATGAAGATGCCATCGAAATTTCTCGAGTGCTTGACCTTACACTCACTGGCAAAAATTGCGGAACGGAAGAGCGTGCACCTATGTGCGGAGTTCCATTTCACGCGGCAGACACATATATTGCCAAACTTGTTTCACTTGGCTATAAGGTTGCAATCTGCGAGCAGTTAACCGACCCAAAGCCAGGGCAGATTGTCGAAAGAGATGTTATTCGTGTTGTTACTGCCGGAACGGTTACCGACGATGTTATGCTTGACGAAACAAAAAACAACTACATAATGTGCCTAAACTACGTTGACGACGTATCCGCCGACAAACTTGCCGTTGTCTACGGAGATATAACGACCGGCGTTTTGAACTTATACCACATCGAAGAGGATATCGAAACGGCGTTTAGCGACCTATTTACACGCGTTATGCCATCGCAGGTTATTGGAAATAAAACCGCAAAGGTATTTTATAACAGTTTAGCGATTCAGCGCGTTGGAAATATGCCTAAGTTTGAAGAATTTTATGACTATGCGTTTGAATTTTCGCGCGCAAAAGACAATATCGAAAGGCAGTTTGGCGAAAATGCTCTTACGGTGTTTGAACTTAAAAACAAACAAGATATTTGTGCAATCGGTGCACTTGTGGATTATTTGAACGAAACGCAAAAGCGCTCGATGAAGAACATAAACAAGATTGTTAAACACTATAAAGACAACTTTATGGTGATTGATATGAACACAAGACGCAATCTTGAACTTGTCGAAAGTATTAGAGAACGCAAAAAGTATGGCAGTTTGCTTTGGCTTTTAGATAAGACCAAAACAAGTATGGGCGCAAGAAAGTTTAGAACGATGTTCGACCAACCTCTTCGCGATTCAACAGAAATCAATTTAAGGCTTGACAGCGTTGAAGAATTCACGAAAAATCTTATTATGCGCGATAGACTTGCTGAAACTTTGCGTGATATACGCGACATAGAACGCATAAGCGGAAAGATAGGCTATGGAAACGTGCTCCCACGCGACCTTGTTGCACTTACAAAATCGCTTGAGCAGTTGCCAGCAGTTAAGATGTGTATGGAGAACGTAAAGTCTAAGAAATTGACCGACCTTAGAGATGGTATCGCCGATTTTAAAGATATAAAAAGTTTGCTAGACGGGGCGATAAACGACAATCCACCAGCCGTTATGCGTGAGGGCGGTTACATCAAAGAGGGCTTTAACGCAGAACTAGACGAATTAAGAAATATTCGACAAAACGCCAACGATTTTATTAAAGAACTTGAAAAGCGCGAGCAAGAAGCAACAAACATTAAGACCTTGAAGATAGGATATAACAGCGTTTTTGGATACTATATTGAAGTGAGCAAGCGAGAGGCGGAACTTGTGCCAATTAGATACATAAGAAAACAGACTTTGACCAACAACGAAAGATACACAACTGAGGAACTAAAAGCACTTGAAGATAAGGTTGTGAACGCAAGCGAAAATTCGATTAAACTTGAAGCAGAGATATATAAAACTCTTGTTGAATATCTTGTAAACTACATCAAAGACTTCCAAAAAGTTAGCGATACGATTGCAGAAATCGATTCGCTGTTATCTCTTGCCGATTGTGCCGTTAAGTATAATTTTGTTAAGTCAACAATCACCAAGAACGTTAAACAGATAAAGATTATCGACGGCAGACACCCAATTGTCGAAAATTTTGTAAAAGAAGCGTTTATTTCAAACGATACACTGCTTGATAATGATGAAAACAAGATGATGATTATCACCGGCCCTAATATGGCAGGCAAGAGCACATATATGAGGCAGGTTGCCATCATAACCTTTTTGGCGCATATCGGTTCGTTTGTGCCTGCAAAGAGTGCCGAAATATCAATCACTGACCGCATATTCACAAGAGTGGGTGCAAGTGATGACCTTGCTTTTGGGCAGAGCACTTTTATGGTTGAAATGAGCGAAGTTGCAACGATACTTGCAAATGCAACAAGCAAAAGCCTTGTTGTGCTTGATGAAATAGGCAGAGGAACATCGACTTTTGATGGACTTTCTATTGCGTGGGCGGTTGTTGAATATATAGCAAAGAACCTAAACTGCAAAACGCTGTTTGCAACGCACTATCACGAACTTTCGGAACTTGAAGGCGTGATTGCCGGCGTTAAAAATTATAAGATAACACTAAAAGAGATAGGAGATAAAATCGTCTTTTTGCGAAAGATTGTTCGTGGGCACGCAAGCAAGAGTTTTGGTATTGAAGTAGCAAGCCTTGCAGGTGCTCCATCGACAGTTATTGACAGAGCAAAGGAGATAAGTTTGAATCTTGAAAAGGTAAACAACAAACTCGATTTAAACATCTTTCAAGAGGACGCGGAAAGACAAAAGGCAGAGAAGAACTCTAAACTTGGACTTAAACTTTTGTCGATTCTTAAAGATATCGATATGAACAGAATTTCTCCTATGGAAAGTTTTGAAATGTTAAATGATTTAGTTACAAAGTCGAAAGAAGAATAAAAGGAGCGGATATGAGCATCAATGTTTTATCTCCACAAATTTACAACAGAATATCGGCAGGCGAAGTTGTTGAAAAACCGGCTAGTGTTGTTAAGGAACTTGTTGAAAACAGCATAGATGCAGGGGCAACAAGAATTAAAATTGAAGTTACCGGTGGCGGAATACAACAGATTGTCGTTTCTGACAACGGATGCGGAATCGATAAAGACGACTTGCCTCTTGCTTTTTTGCCACACGCAACAAGCAAAATCTCTAATCTAGATGACCTTGACGACATCGAAACACTTGGATTTCGCGGTGAGGCGCTTGCAAGCATTTGTGCCGTTTCGATGGTTAAACTTTCGACAAAAACTGCTTCTTCTGACACCGGCTATATGATTGAGTCAAGCGGTGGAGATATTTCAAAGATATCCGAGGTTGCACGCGTTCAAGGAACGACGATAAGTGTGTCAAACCTTTTCTATAACACTCCGGTTCGCGCAAAGTTTTTGCGCAAGCCTAAAACGGAGGAGGGAGAGATAACTCATCTTGTCGAAAAGTTTATGCTCTCTCGTCCAGAGATTTGTTTTGAATATTATGTCGACAACAAACAAATTTACACCACAAACGCACAAGGGCTAAATGACGTTATATACGCCATCTATGGAAAGGAAGTTTATGACAACTTGCTTGAAGTTAAGTTAGATGATGACGCAGCAAAAGTAACAGGATTTGTCTGCTCGCCAAAGTTAAGCAGACCAAACAGAAATATGCAGACGCTGTTTGTTAATGGCAGATATGTTGAAAACTATATGGTTTCTGCGTGCATTCAAGGTGCTTATGAGCACTTTTTGATGAAAGGGCGCTTTCCAATCTACATCTTAAATCTCGAAATTCCTTTTGAAAAGGTCGATGTAAATATTCACCCAAACAAAAGGGAAGTCAAGTTCCAAGAAAGTTCAAAGGTGTTTGTTGCGATCCGCCGTGCCGTTGAAAAGACTCTTGTTGATGCAAATCTTATTGCTGACTTTGAATTTACAAGCAGAGAACAACACGAATGGGAGAATCTTTCAATCAAAAACGATGAATCTCCAGAGCGCACTTCTTTCTTTGCTGAGCAAAAGACAAACATCGAACCTCTTAGCGACACTGCAGGTGCTAGTTACAAAGTTAAGGTGGATAGTTTTGAAAATAAGGACATAATTCCTCATAAAAGCGACAAGATTGAAACGATAAATATGCCAGATTTTTCGAATATAAAGATAGGTAGCAGAGGGAAAAATCAACCAGGCGGATATATCGAATTTGACCAAGTTGAAGAAACTTTAGTGCCAGAAAGCGCAGGATTTCCTAAGATTGAGAAAAACAAGGAAGTTAAAAGCGAAAGTTTTTTAGAGGCAAAGGTAGTTGATGAAATAAAGATTGTTGGAGTTATCTTTAAAACGTATATACTCACTGAATATAACGACAGTATGTATGTTGTCGACCAACACGCTATGCACGAAAGACAACTATACGACAAACTTAGAAAGCAGATAGATGAAAAGAAACTTGTTAAGCAAGATTTACTCTTCCCTTATGAATTTTCGCTGAAAGACTTAGATGCAGAGAAGTTTGAATCGAAGATTGAGAACTTAAAGGCGCTGGGTTTTGAGATAGAGCAGAATGGCAACGATTTTAAGATAAAAACTGTTCCATTTTTGTTGTTTAATATTCAACTAAACAAGTTTATCGAAGACATCTTAGGCGATGAAACGATAAAAGACAGAACGGCAAGCGAACTTATTAACAACAAACTTTGTCAAACAGCGTGCAAACACGCAATCCGTGCTGGAGATGAAGTAACAAAAGAAGAGATTGCATACCTAATTGAAGAGATGAAGGGTGGAGTTCTGCTTTGCCCACACGGAAGACCAATAGTTGTCAAAATCACCAAGGCGGATTTTGAGAAGATGTTTAAAAGGACACTATAGTGAAAGCGCTGTTTATTCTTGGGCCAACAGCAGTTGGAAAGACGGATATATCAATAAAAATCGCCAAAAGGTTTAACGGGGAAATTATCTCTTGCGATTCGGTGCAGATATTTAAAGGACTTGACATCGGTTCGGCTAAGATAAGAAAGGAAGAGATGCAAAATGTTACGCATCACCTAATCGATATAAAAGAACCGGAGGAAGAGTTTACCGCTTATGACTACGCTTGTGCTATCAAAGAGAAGATTACACAAATATCGCAAAAAGGAAAACTTCCTATTATCTGTGGTGGAACAAGTCTGTATGTGAAATCGGTTATTTTAAACTATAACTTTGGCGGAGCGCAGAAAGACGACAGAAAGCGCGCAGAACTTGAAAGCATACTTGAAAAAGAGGGCTTAGAGGCGCTTGTTAAGATGTTAGAAAAGCACGCCCCAGAGGAAGCGGCTAAGATTGACCTAAAAAATCCAGTCAGAGTGATACGTGCACTTGAAATTGCGCTTAATAACGGAGAGAAGAAAAGTAGCAAGTCAAATTTAGATACTCTTATCTTTGCTGTTGTAAGAGATAGACAACTTTTATATGACAGAATCAATATGCGCGTTGATATTATGCTTAAAGAGGGGCTTGTTGATGAGGTTAGAAAGTTAAAGGAAAGAGGACTTACAAAAGAGCATCAATCTATGAAGGCGATAGGCTACAAAGAAGTGCTTGAATATTTAGACGGCGATGTTTCGTATGAGAAGATGGTTGAAAATATAAAGCAGCACAGCAGAAATTATGCAAAACGACAATTAACATTCTTGCGTGGAATGGAAAATGTAAATTATGTCGATTCAAATGACATAGACAAGGCATTTGATGAGATGAGTGAGAAAATACAGAGGTGGCTAAATGGATAAAAAACTTGAAGAACTTAAAGAGATTGAAAAATCACTTGCAAGCAGATTCGAAAAGATAGAAGAGGTTGCGTTCTACAATCAAAAAAAGGTGCTTGATGCGTTTAGGAATAACGGCATATCAAACACTCACTTTATTGGAACGACAGGCTACGGAAACACAGATAAGGGCAAGGAGGCACTTGCAAGAGTGTATGCAGAAACCTTTGATGCAGAAGATGCACTTGTTACTCCTCACTTTACGTGTGGAACACATACAATATCGGTGGCACTTTTAGGATTGCTCCGCAGGGGAGATACCTACCTTTCAATCACGGGTATGCCTTACGACACCATTCACGGCACTCTGTTTGGAAAGGACAACGGAAGCCTTGAAAGTTTAGGCGTAAATCTTAAGTTTGTCGACCTTAAAGACGACTGCTTTGACGAAGAAAAGATATTAAGCGAAGTAAAGGCGCTTAAACCAAGAGTTGTGTATGTTCAACGTTCAAGAGGGTATGCAGCAAGAAAGGCGTTGTCGGTCAACGCTATGGAGGGGCTGTTTGCAAAGATAAAGGCGCTGTCGCCAGAGAGTTTTATAGTGGTTGACAACTGCTATGGCGAATTTATCGAAACAAGAGAACCTACCTCAGTTGGCGCTGATGTTGCTATGGGCAGTTTAATCAAAAATCCAGGAGGCGGACTTGCCCCTAATGGCGGCTATATCGTTGGAACAAAAAAGGCGCTAAGCATAATTGAAAGACGTCTCACTTGTCCATCGCTTGGCAGAGAAACAGGTTCTTATGAGATGGGATATAGATTGTTCTATCAAGGATTCTATATGGCGCCACACATTGTAAGTCAAGCACTTAAAGGAGCATACCTAATCGGCGAAGTTATGAAGCGTCAGGGGTATAAGATTATTCCAGATACCAGCGAGGATTCTTTTGACATCATCAAATCCATCGTCTTTAAAACACCAGAAGAACTAATTGAGTTTGTTCAACTTATTCAAAAACTCTCGCCAATTGACAGCAACGCCGTTCCAATTCCAGACGATATGCCAGGCTATGAATCTAAGATTATTATGGCGGCAGGGACTTTTGTTGAAGGGGCATCGATTGAACTTAGTTGCGACAGTCCAATCCGCGCACCATACATTGCATACTTCCAAGGTGGGCTTACCTACGAGCAACTTAGGATTGTTGCATACAACTTATTAGATTTCAAAAACAAGTAAAGAGGTTCGATTCTATCGAATCTTTTTTGTTCTTAATGATTGACTAGATAAATAAATATATCTTATGGGTAAGTTTAATCGTTCGGCAAATCTCGTCAATTTTAAATATTCGCTTTTAAGTGCATTAAAAGAGAAAAAATGGAAACTTTTTATCTCAATAATTATCTCCGTTATTGCAATATTTACCGGAGTCTTCATTGCGATAAAGTATAACAACAGCGAACGCTTAGCAAGTTTGCAAGAGATTTCGTTAGACAAATTTCTCTCTGGTTTTGCCGGCTCATCTTCGGCGTTCTTTTCGCGCACTATCTCACTTTGCATAAATTCCGTTTTGCTGTTTGTCTTTTCGTTCAGTCCGCTTTTATTTCCGCTTGCGCAGGTGCTGTTTGCGTATCGAGGCTACCTCTTTGGGCTTAATTTTGCTTTGGTGTTTATTATGTATGGGCTTGGTGGCAGTTTGACGGCAATAGTCGTTATTCTGCCTTGTCAACTTCTTACAATCGCCGCACTTATCGTCTTTTATTTGCTCTTAACTCACTTCAATTCTTGTGCAAAAAAGTATGGCAGGGCGTCATACAATCGAATTTTATTCCTAATTATCGGTTTTGCTGTGCTTGTTTTAATAAATTTAGTGGAAACGCTATTTCTGTTCCTTTTAAATGGAAAGGTGATAATGGTTATTTAGAATTTATGTATTGCATAAAAATCTACTTTTGAAAGAGAATAATCAAAAGGAGATTTTATGAAAAGAATTATTGCATTGTTTATTGCTGTGCTGTCTGTTGTTTGCCTTTTTTCTAGCACGCAGATTGCAGCAGCGGAAACGGAACTTGATATTTTGTCTAAAAGCGGGCTTTTGATGGACTACGCAAGTGGCGAGGTTCTATACGAAAAAGATGCCAAAGAACATTTGCCGGTTGCAAGTATGGTGAAGATGATGACAATCTTGCTTGCGCTTGAAGAGTATGAAAGTGGAAATGTTTTGCTCGACAGCCCAATAACGACAACCGAAAATGCATCTGGAATGGGTGGCTCGCAGGTGTTTATTGACCCTTATGTCGAATATCGATTTGAAGACCTTTTGAAATCGGTGATTATTGCTTCGGCAAATGATGCATCAGTTGCGCTTGCAGAGTATTTTAGCGGAACAGAGAAAAACTTTGTTGCAAAAATGAATAAGAGAGCGAAAGAACTTGGTATGACTGACACAAACTATGTAAACTGCACCGGCTTGCCATCGCCAGAACAATATTCGTGCGCAAAGGATTCTGCAATAGTTATGCGTGAAATTTTAAAGCACGAAATCTATCACAACTATTCGTCAATTTGGCTTGACGAACTTGTTCATCCATCTGGCAGAAAGACAGAACTTACAAACACAAACAGACTGATAAGATATTATAACGGCTGCGATGGTGGAAAAACAGGCTCGACAAACGAGGCAGGCTGCTGCCTTACCGCATCTGCAAGCAGAGATGGTATGCGACTTATTTCGGTTATCGTGGGCGCACAAAACAGCAAAATGCGTTTTAACGAATCTTCAGCGCTTTTAAACTATGGTTTTAACAACTTTGAAAACAAAGTGCTTGTAAACTGCAATGAGGCACTCTCTTCTGCCAAGATTGAAAAGGGGAAAAGCGAAGTTTGCAATCTTTATGCGGCAGAGTGCTACAGCACCATTGTGAAGAAGGGCGACAACTCTAGTTTTGAAGTTGTTGTAGATGCGCCAGAAAAAATCTATGCACCATTAAAGGCAGGCGAGAAGGTTGGAAAGGTGCTTGTTACCAGGGACGGCAATGTTGTAAAAGAAATTGACGTTGTTACTAAGGAAGACGTTTCGCACATATCATATTTTGACAGTATTAAAAATGTTGTTGCAGGTTGGTAGAGAAAAATCAATTTAAGGCGGAAAATTTAAAGGTTTTCTGCCTTTTTGAATATTTAATCGTTGCAAGGTTTTTCGGCGTTTTGCTTGCTATTTTTGATGCGATTTTGCTATAATTTTGCTGTAGGAGTAAGCGTGGCAGATACAGAAGAGACAACCTTGCCAGAGCAGGAAGATATACTGCTTTCGACATACCGATTTAAGTTAGACAATTTCGAGGGACCTCTCGACTTACTCTATCATTTAATCAAAGACGCGAAACTTGATATCGCAACCGTTAAACTTGCAGACGTAACCGACCAATATCTTAAGTATATGGAAGATATTGGCAGTGTGGATATGGACAGCGCAAGCGAATTTATCACAGTTGCAGCAACGCTTATCGAAATTAAATCGAAAAAACTTTTGCCTGTTGAACAAGAGGCAGAACCTGACGAGGAAGATGAAGAAGTTATCTTAAAGAGAAGACTGCAAGAGTATGCTTTGTTCAAAGAAAAGGGCAAAGAACTTAAAGAGATTGAAGACATAAACAAACTTTACCGTGCACCAGGCAAGGAAACCGAAAAAGTTAAGGTAATAATGAAAGATGTCGTTTTGGATCAACTTTTAGACGCCTTTGCCAAACTTATGACAAGAGAAGAACTTAAAAAAGCGGTAAAGAATGAAGATCCAAAGAAGATTGTTAAAGATAGATTTACCGTTGCAGAGAAGATAATTTCGATCCGTAACTACGCCAGAGAGCACAGACGTTTTGAATTTGAAGAGTTGTTTGCTGACGATATGACAAAGAGCGAACTTATTAACGTCTTTTTGGCACTTCTTGAACTTTTGAAATTGCAAAATGTAAAGGTTGTTCAAAGCGAACTTTTTGGGCATATTGTCATTACATCGAATGAGGAGTAAAAATGAAAATCGAAAATATTAAAGATTTGAAAGATATTATTTTGTCAATCTTGTTTGTTTCAGGCGATGGGCTTGATAAGGAGTTTATTTTGTCGCATCTTGAAGTAACACCTAAACAACTTGACAACGTGATTGACGAACTCTGCAAAGAATATTCTGGCAGCAACGGAATCCACGTTATTAAGTATAAGAACAAAGTCCAACTTGCTTCAAATCCACTCTATGCCGATTACATTAGTGAAGTTTTAAATCCAGTAAGAGAAAAGGCTTTGACGCGCGCCTCACTTGAGACTCTTGCAATAATTGCATACAAACAACCAATCACAAAACTTGAAATCGAAGATATCCGTGGCGTGAATGCAGACTATGCAATACAACTCCTTTTGGAGCAAAATATGATTGAAATCGTTGGAAGAAAAGACTCCGTAGGAAAACCTCTTCTGTTTGGAACAAACGAAAACTTTTTAAAGCGCTTTAATCTAAAGGATTTAGGAGAACTTCCAGACTATGAAGAACTGCTTGAAAGAATAAAGGTTATAAACACCGCGACAGAAGAAGAGAGCAGCGACAGTTTGTATAACGAGTTTGAACTTCAAACTGAGGAATTGCCTGACTTTTTAAAAGACGAAGATGGATTAAAGAAAATTACGGGAGATGACTAATCTTCCGTTTTTTTATTCTTTTGGCAGACGAAAATTCATATATTAAAATATGGATTTTTGGAAGTCGTATGGCGAAAACTATAAGATAGTGAAAGGAACATATAAGATAAAACTTAGGGTGGTGCTGCCACTCTTTTTTGCTGTCTGCATTGTGGTGATATGTTGCACAAGGATATTCTTTTGATATGAAAAAATTTTCGGTCAATCCGGTTTTTGTTATTCTTGCAGTTTGGATTATCTTTGCAAACGGCATAAATGGTGCTGTGGCATATTTTATTGCTGTGCTTTTGCACGAACTTGCGCACTATTTGATGGCAAAGCACAGGGGATATGTCGTATCCAAATTTTCTCTTTCGCCTTACGGAGCACAACTATCTTACTACGGACAGGCTTTAGATGGGGCGGACGAACTTTTTATTGCTTTGGCAGGGCCTATAACTAATCTTGTGCTTGCCTTTTGTTGCGTGGGATTTTGGTGGATTTTTCCGGCGCTATATACTTGCACACATCAATTTTTTATCATCAATCTGGGCATCGCGCTAGTAAATCTGCTTCCGGCATATCCGCTTGACGGTGGGCGCGCGTTTGTGATGTTTTTTTCAAATTTAACAAAACGCAAGGTGGCATACAGAATTACAATTGCAGTGAATATTCTTCTAAGTATATTGTTTTTTATCCTATTTTTTCTCTTTTGCTTTATAAATTTCAATCCAACCTTTCTGCTTTTTGCCGTGTTTTTAGTTTTGGGAGTTTGCGATATGAAGTTTGCAAGCGAGTATGAAAAGATAAGCATATTTAATAAAAAAGTTAAGAATTTTTCAAAGCCAAAGTTTTATGCAATTAGTGGCGATGCAAAATTAAGCGAAATATTAAGGCATATAGATTCAAACAAAACTTGCTTTTTTATTATTCTTAAAGATGACGGACAGAAGATAATCGTCAGCGACCTTTCGATTCTACGGTTGGCGCTTGTTAGTGATGTAACTAAGCCTATTTCAAATTTTTTAATGAAATAAAAGTTTTGGACAAACAAAATTCGACATTTTACAACATATAATTCTCAAAGGAGTTTTTATGATCTTTGAGAGTTTTGTCTATTTTTTCAGCCGAATAAATATGTTTACAAACTACATCAACACCGTGCAAGGTTTTCCAAAGCCGCTAACTGCTGAGGAAGAAAGGGAAGAATTTAAAAAGATGAAAGCAGGGGATTTGGACGCGCGCAACAAATTGATTTCTCACAATCTTAGGCTTGTTTCACACGTGGTTAAAAGATATACAAATTCGCTGGAAGTAGATGACTTACTTTCGGTGGGAACGATTGGACTGATAAAGGCGATAGACAGTTTTGACTATGACAAAAATGTTCAACTTTCCACCTACGCCGCAAGGTGCATCAATAATGAAATTTTGATGCTGATTCGCGCAAACAAAAAGCATAAAAATGTGGTATCGCTAAATAGTTTGACATCGACGAGCGATGAAGATAACGACCTTGAACTTCAAGACGTTTTGTCAACAGATGATGACGAACTTTTTGTTAAGGTTGAAAACAATATAACGATTCAAAAAATCAAAAAAATAATAGAGAGCAAACTTGATGATAGGGAACGCGAAATTATCTATCTTCGGTATGGACTCACTGGCGGAAGAGCGCTTACGCAAAAGGAAGTTGCAGACAAACTTGGAATTTCTCGTTCGTATATTTCTAGGATAGAAAATAAGGCGCTTGAGATAATAAGAGAGAATTTTGAAAAGTAGTAAATTACTTTAAAAATTTATATAAATTTTTTTAAATTTGCTTGACAGCTTTTTTAATAAATTTTAATATAATTATGAGAAAAAAACTAAATTTTAGTGTTTTTTACTAAAAAAATCGCTAAAAAATATGTTTTTTCAGTAAGGAGGGCGCGTGGAAAAAGAACAGTTTTACGATTTCGTTGAAAATTTGATTGTGCCACTTTTTACTGGATCATATATAGACGGAGAGGAAGAATCCTCATCAAGAGATTTGGAAGTTGCTTTAGGGCATACAAATTCGATACTTTTAAAACCAACAAAGGCAGATGAATATCGTATTATTTTGCGTAGAAGTCAGCCATTTAAGTCGTTTGAAGTCAACCTTGTTAAGGCAATTTTGCTTGAAATGACAAAGATATACGCAATGAATATCGACGACCCTGTCTATATGCAAAAACTTAGGTCGATTGCCATTGAAAAGGCGATTATCGAAAGCATAACCGATTCTCCGGCGTCCGACACAATTATCGGCATTATTTCTCTGCTTGACAACTGGGCATCAAGGACATACGAGGGAAGTCCAGTGCGTATGGGAATTTTTGTTAACTTAGTCAACAATTACGAACATCAAGACAACGAAATAAACTTTCGCGACATCTTGTCGAAAGAATTTTTTGCGCTCTTAACAGATGGAATAAACTCCTTTGCAGAGTTTGATAAGAGAGGAGTGCTTATAAACTACGTCAATGTTAAGAATTCTAAAAATGTTTCAACAGTTGCTCCAAACAAATACGAAAAAGTGGCAAGAAGTTGTAACGATAAAAGAGTGGGCATTGTGCTAACAGAAAAGGGCGACATCTTGATTTTCTACAACAGACAACTTATGTTCTCAAAGCGCAACGGGAAGTGGGGAATCTACTCTCACGACGAAGTTATCAGGTTGTTATACAGCAACGTTTCCTACACGGCTAAGCAGATTAGGCGCGCGCTATACAACACCGCCCTCGATTGTTCGTTCGGCTATAAGGGTGCGTGCATCATTTATCTAAACAAAGACAAAACGGAAGACGCACTTTTGCATATCGGCTCAGCGGACATCATTTCGCCAGCACACTTTGAAATGAAAAAGGCACTTGAACTTGGCGAGGCAGACAAACTTTACAATCTTGCAAACTCTAAGGAAATACGAAGTCAGTATAGTTGCACGTTTGAAGAATATTTAAACAAAAACAAATGTTTTAAGTCGAAAGCGGTTATGAATATTATCGGTGGAAAGAAATTGCAAGAACTTGACAGAAGACTTCTTGAAGAATTTGTTTCGATTGATGGCGCAACGATAATCGACTTTGACGGAACGATAATTGCTGTTGGGGCGATACTTAAAATTGAGGCAGGTTCGCTTGGTGGAGGGCGACTTGCGGCAACAAAATGTATGGCAAAATATGGTGTTGGCATAAAGGTGTCGCAAGATGGCATTATGCAGGGCTTTAGCGCCGACAAGCACGGAAACGTTAAGCAAATATTCAACGTAGGGTAAAAAATAAAACCAAACTGAAAAGTTTGGTTTTTTTATATTCTATTTATCTCTTATTTCTTCTTTGCGTCGTCTAATAACTTTGCAAAGTGTGCCTTCTTGCGTGCTGCAGAATTTGCGTGAATCACATTGTCGCTTGCTGCACTGTCAAGACGTGCAGTAAGGGCTTTGTATGCTTCTTCAGCCTGAGCAAGGTCAGTGGCAAGAGCGTCTTTAAACTTCTTAACGTATGTTTTGATTTCGGATTTAACAGAGTTGTTTCTTACCTTTCTTTCTCTCTCGATCAAAACTCTTTTCTTTGCTGATTTAATGTTTGCCATTCGTTTTCTCCTTAAAAAATTACACTGAGATTATAACATATCATAATTTAAAAATCAACTTATTTTCTTAAATTTCTAAGGAATATTTATTTTTGCATTTGCGTGGCATTTAAGTCAAACATTTTTTGTGCGTGGCATATATATTGCTATGAAAAATGTCCTACTAATTGACAGTGGCTCTGGTGGAGTCAACGTTTTGAAAGAGTGCGTCAAAGTTTGTCCATATTGCAATTATCTGCTGTTCTGCGATTCAAAAAATCTGCCCTATGGTGAAAAGTCGAATAATGACCTCATAGACATCACAATCGACAATTTAAAAAAGATAAAAGAATATTTTAATTACGACATCGTTGTTCTGGCGTGCAACACACTTACTGCGGTTGCGATAGACAGGGTGAGAGAGGAGTTTAGGGAAATTACCTTTATTGGAACTGTGCCAGCGATAAAACCGGCGCTTACCGAGTTTAGCGAGGAAGATGTGCTTGTGATAGCAACACCGTCAACAATAAAAAACAACTTGCTTTTAAAAAGGTATCCAAAAGTGAAACGATTGGCGCTGCCAACTCTTGCACAGATGATAGACGAAAATTTGGACGATTTAGACAGTCTTGACCAATTTGTCAAGAAGAGCATAACCGTCGATTTTAAGGCTATTGTGCTTGGCTGCACGCACTATTTTTCGCTACGTAGCAACTTTGAACGCCTCTTTAATGTAAAAGTTTTTGACAGCGCTAATGGAGTTGCTAGAAGACTTCTAAGTTTTGTTGATGAGCGGGAGATAAATTACAAAATCAGCATCTTTTCAAACAGGCAGCAAGACATAGCAAAGTTTTGGTGGTTCTACCAAAATGGAGTTTAATTTGCAACATTTATTTTGCATCGCAGTTAAAACTTTTCTCCAAAAAAATTTTGTATAAATATGCAAAAAATAGTTGAGATATACAAAAATTTGTGCTAAGATAAGACAGTGTTTTGTTTAAACTAAAGAGGAATTTATGGCATTTTTATACTTTTATGATTTAATAGATTTTGATGCAGACGGAAGAGTAAAGGCGACTAAAAAATATACAAACTTAAATAAGGCAGAGTCGAATTTTTTGTATTTAGTTGCAAAATATAATCAAAATATTGTCAAAGAAAACTCAGTAAATAACGAGGATTCAGCCGTTTTGCCACCATTTTTTAAGCAAGAACTTGCTCCTCTTTTATCTTCGGTTGAAAGTGGAGAAAAATCTAAGGAATATGCCTTAAGAGTTATCCTTGCAAATTGTTGCGATGAAGTTAAAAAGGCCTCGCTTAACACAAAGAACGACAAGGAACTTGTTTTAAAGTTGTCTTCGCTTGTAGATGTCAATGCGGAAAATTATGCAAAAAAATTCAAAAAAGCGGTTAATAAAAAACAACTTGAATATGTCATCACGCAGACGGCTGGAAACCTTATGAATGAAATTTCAAACAACGTTTTAAAGGTCGACAGTGATGCAAAAGTGAAGAGTTCTGTTTACAAAAAAGTTATATCTTACAATGGGCTTATGAGCGTTGCTGCAAACATTGACCAACTATATGGGCAGATAGTGGCAAAATAGGGAAAATTCACAAAAAAATATTTGCCAAAATCGCTTTAAATGCTTGACAATTAAATTGTATATGAGTAAAATAATATCGTCTTACTAGAGGCGGTATTTATTGAATAGCCCCGATATTACCACTGAATGTTTGATAAAATGTCCAATTTATTATAATTTACGTAGGAGATTTTAATGAAAACTTATATGGCAAATCCTGCTACAGTTGAAAGAAAGTGGTTTGTAGTTGATGCTGCAAATGTTCCACTTGGCAGACTTGCAAGTCAAGTTGCAGATATACTGACAGGAAAGAATAAAACTATTTACACACCAAACGTTGATACAGGCGACTATGTTGTTGTTATCAACTCAGACAAAGTTGTTCTTACAGGTAAGAAATTAGAACAAAAGAAACTTAGATGGCACACAGGTTACATCGGTGGACTTAAAACTGTTGATTACAAAACTTTGATGGCAAAGGATTCTCCAAAAGTTGTTGAACACGCCGTTAAAGGTATGCTTCCAAAAACTACTCTTGGAAGAAAAGCATTCACAAGACTTCACGTTTACAAAGATGCAAATCACAATCAACAGGCACAACAACCAACACCTGTTACATTAAAAGGAGTTATTGAATAATGGCTAAAAAACTTGTTAAACCTGGCGCATTTATCGCTACTGGTAGAAGAAAGAAATCTGTTGCTAGAGTTAGACTTTATCCAGGCTCTGGTGTTGTAACAGTAAACGGAAAAACTGTTGAAGAATATTTCTCAACCGATGCACTTGTTGCAATTGCAAAACAACCACTTACACTTCTTAGTAAGCAAAACGATTATGATGTTGTTGTAAACGTTTTTGGTGGCGGAATTGCAGGACAGGCTGGGGCTGTATGCCACGGACTCGCAAGAGCACTTGTTCTTGCAAGTGAAACATACAAACCAGAACTTAAGGCCGCTGGATTGCTTACTAGAGATTCAAGAATGAAAGAACGTAAGAAGTATGGTCTTAAGAAGGCTAGAAAAGCACCACAATTCTCAAAGAGATAATATTTGCAAAAGAAAACTGCACGATGTTGCAGTTTTTTTATACCTATTATAAGACAAAATCGACTTAATTCTTTACAAATAATTTTAATTCATATATAATATTGTAGTTATGGAAATTTTCTACACATCGCTGATGAGCGCAATTACAGAAAGTTTAAGTGCTGTGCCAATATTGTTTTTGGCATACCTGCTTGTTTCGTGGCTTTCGCATGACCATAATCACAAATTCTACAAATTTTTAACTAAAAGCAAGAAAGGTGGGGTGGCAGTTGCCGCATTTTTAGGCTGCCTACCTCAATGTGGATTTTCAAGCGTTATGGCGGATCTCTACACCAGAAGAAAGGTGTCGCTTGGAGCGATGATTGCGGTGTTTATTGCAACTAGCGATGAAACAATCCCTATGATGCTTGCATATCCAGACAAAATTTTAAGTCTGCTTTTGCTTGTTGGCATAAAAATTGTGTTTGCAATCTTCTGGGGATATCTGCTTGATATGATAATCGGCATAACCACAAAAAAGAAACAGAAGAACTTTTCTGTGGAAGAGGAAGAACACGAACATCACTCTTTGCACCACACTCACGAGTGCGGGCATATCCACACAGACGAATGCCACGAGGAGTGCGATGAAAAAGACCACTGCTGCGTGGACAATGTTTTTATCGATGCGATAATGCACACTTTTGAAATTTTGATATACATCTTTATTGCAACATTTGTGATAAATTTGATTGTGAACAATCTCAACGCGGAGTCGCTTAGCGGACTGCTTACAAACAATGTATACATTCAAATTCTGCTTGCGGCACTTGTTGGATTGATTCCAAACTGTGCATCGTCGGTGCTGCTAGTTGAAGTTTATCTTGGCGGTGGACTTCTGTTTCCGGCTCTTGTTGCAGGACTTACAAGTGGAGCAGGTGTTGGACTTATGGTGCTTGCAACAAAGAACAAAAAGAGAGTAAAAGAAACAATTTTAATTATAATTTTGCAATATATTATTGGAATTATTTCCGGAATTATTTTGTCATTTATTCCATATTTAATTAATTTTTAAAAATATTTTGTTAAAATTTTAAAATTCGGCCTAGGAATTATTTAGTTGTTTTTATATAACTAATAATAATTTATAAAAAAATGAGAATAATTTTCTCATTTTTCTTTTTTTATTTATTATAAAAATCAAATGCTTTCATAATTTCTGATAGGTCATCTTTTGGGTTCAATGCCTCTTCCAGACTAAATCCGCTTGACGATTCTGGCTCTTTTTGTTTTGCGGTTTGCAGTTTGATTTCTTTTGGAGTGTCTTGCCCTTTGCGGTAGTCTTGCATCTTATTTAAAAGCACACGCATACTGTCGTTTGGTAAGTTTACAGGGCTTGTTACATTCGTTTCAACAACAAACTTATCTTTAAACTTTGCAGAGATGTCTTTAAATTCCTTTAACACCTTTCCAAAATTTTGATTCTTCTTAAGTTCTGGGAAACGTAGGTCAAGTTCTTGTATTAAAAGTTCGATTTTGTCAAACACGAGAGCATAGAAACTTTTTGTGTCTTCCTCTTCAAACTTTTTTGCTTTCTCTAACACGTCCAAGGCGTTTAAAATGTTCTGCTCTTTATTTTCAAGTTCGAGGTGTTCGTTTCTAAGTTTAAGCAGGCGATGTTCGGCTTCAAGTGTCTTCAACTTTTCTTCCATCAACTTTGCCTCGTAAGTTGCCTTTATCTTTTCAATGTATTGATTCACTTCGTCTTTGTTATATCCATACTCTTGTTCGTTAAAATCCATTATCTACTCCAAAATGAAAATATAGTAATCACAACTAATAATAACAAAAACAGCACTGAAATTGCAATTAAAATTGGCAAACTCACCAAAGAAAATACAAAAAGAATGCTGAGCATTATGACGAAAAAGATAAGATAACAAATTATTAAGTGAAATCGCTGCCCACAGACGAAAAATGTGAGCAGAGAAGATAGGAAAAACGAACCCTCGATGTAGAGGTATGAGTAGGCAGTTGTGTGGGTGAATAGGAAGACGAAACCGCTGATAGATATAAGAAGAAGCAGAGTGCCAAGATAAAATCCGCTGTCTAACTTTAAAAATCTGCTCTTGAGGATTTGATAAGTGCCAACACAGAAACAGAATACAAAAAACCATAAAGAAGGGTAACTTTTAAAAAGAAAGATGTTAAGCGCAATGCCGGTAAGAAATAGGAGGGTGTTCAATACAAAAACAAACTCCAAAATCACCGATTTCTTTACCTTCTGTATGCGTCCTCTCATAAATAAAATTATCTCCGCTTGGGAGATAATTATTCTTTTTTCGCGTCTGGGGAATTGTTCCTTTTGGCTTTCTTTCTATCGATTATTGCGCGCACTATGAGGTAAGTTGTTGCGTATAGGATAAGCAAAACACTCGTTACCTGTGCGGCTTTTAAGTTTCCAATCATCACGCAGTCAACACGCAAGCCTTCGACAACAAAACGACAAGCGCTATAGGCGATTAAGTAAAGGTGGCCGATAGTTCCGCTTTTTAGGTTCGTTTTATATAGCAAAATTTCAAGCACGGTGAAAATTATCATATTGTTTACAAATTCGTAGAAGAAAGTTGCTAAGAAGTATCTTCCGCCTATCTCAACGCAGATTGGGAAAAACTGAAAACTTGGGTTTGTTACTTCAAAGCCGTGCGCTTCTTCGTTTATGAAGTTTCCCCATCTGCCGATTGCTTGCCCGACAAGAAGTCCTAAAACGGCAATGTCGGCAAGTTTTAAGAAGTTCTTTTTGTGTATTAGGCAATAGAGCAAAGCGCCAAGCAGTCCTCCAACAACGCCGCCATAAAAGACAAGTCCGCTGATTCCTCCAGAAGTAATGTCGAATATTTCCCAGAAACTGTCAAAAAGTTCGATATTAAAAAGCACAAAGCATAGTCTTGCCCCTATAATTGCAAGTGGAATAACATAGCAAGCGCAGGTTATTATGTCGTCAAACTTAAACCCTCTCTTTTTTGCGTTTAGGCAGCAGACAATGACGCCGATAAGATATCCTACGGCACTGATTATACCGTAGTAGTGGATCGGGTAATTAAAGAGCATAAAGTATTTTTGCATTAAAAGCATATCGAACCTCAATCTATATGCTAAATTATATGATTTATGGCGACAAATGTCAAATCAAATTTTGTGCAACGAGTGAGAATATTTTTTGTTATTGCTTTATATATTTTATTGTAGACTTTTGAAGGTGTGTATGATTGAATTTTTGGCTGATAATTTTTCAAGTTGTGTGGCAGTTGCCGTGCTTTTAGTGGCAATGATACCGACATTAGAAACAAAACTTGCGATTCCGCTCGCGCTGTCGGTTGCTGTTTGGGGAGATAAAACGCTTAGTCCACTTACCGCTGTCCTCATAACGCTGCTGGGCGGAGCGATTGTTTGCGTAATTGTGATATTTCTGTTTCGGGCGATAAAAAAGAAGACAAGTGGGTTTATCTACGAACGCTTTTATCACAATATGCAAGTCAAATATGAAAAACAGGTGGGCAAGATAAACGAAAAAGGCAAAAACATCTATAAGTTGTTTGCGCTTGCTGCATTTGTTGCTGTGCCACTACCTCTTACGGGAGTGTATAGTGGCAGCATTATTGCAGGCTTAAGCAGTTTGAAGCCTTGGCAGTCGTTTTTGGCGGTTATGGTGGGAGATCTTGCAAGTTGCTTAATTATGCTAATGCTTTGTTGCTTGTTTGAAAATTCGGCGTTTTATGTGCTTATAGCGTCCATCTGCGTTATTGCTGCGTATCTTCTTGTGTCGCTTATCGTCTTTATATTTAGAAGGGCGATAAAAAAAAGAAAAGAGAAGATTGACTGATGCCAAGTTCTCTCTTCTAAGGTGCTAAGAAGTTCTCTTTCTAAGCACAGATATACTATGCGCGTATTTTAAAATCTTATTCACAATTATTAAAATTTTTTACACCAACTTAGGCAACAAAAAAGAAAGAGGAAAACTGATTGATATGACCTCTTTCTTTCTCGGATAGGGCTGTTGTAGAGCCCTTTAAGTGGTTAGCATTTGCGCTAACCTATTAATAATATATGCGCGATTTTGCAAATTATTCACTATTTTGCAAATTTTTTGTATAAGAACTTTCTAATGTGGAAGTTGATTGGGAAAATAAGCAGAATAGCAAATGCAGGCACAAGCATTGAAGTGAGGAAAGTTGCAAAGTTTTCAACTTGCATTCCAAAGCATACGTTTACAACAAGTATTACAACACAGGAGAGTAGGAAGATTATCCAGTTTACTATTGCGTCATATTTTAAGGACGCTTTTTTGCTGTTTGTAAATTTGTAGAGTATAAATTCAACTGCAACAAACACTGCAAAAGCGATTATGATTGTGTAATACATAAAGTTGGTTGCTGGCATAAGCAAGTGGCAAGCCCAGGTGATTAGGTATATAAGTCCACTTCCAACAGCGCTTAAAAGAAGTAAAATTGCAGAAGCAATGAAGTTTAAGAAGTTTGTGTTGTGTATGCGTTCAACCTTTGTTTTGCGGTATTCTTTAAAGGTTATGCCGTGCGTTGAATAATAATTCTTCAAAGTTTCATAGTCGACAAAGTTCAATTCGCCATCAACGTAACTGCTGTCAGCATAAGCGTTTTTGTAGGCAGGCTCTGAAATCTCATCGCTTAGTTCACTTTGAGGAGCAGGCTTTTCCTTTTTCTTTTCCATAATCTTTGAAACCATATCTTTGTAGGTTGGTTCAAGTTTGCTATCTCTCATTGGCGCTGGGAGATTTTCGGCAGATACACTTATTTCGATATTTGGTGGAGCGATGCGCTTTTGATATTGAATCTTATCCGCATCAACTGACGCCGTAATGAACACTGCATCGTCTGGAGATGGTTTTGCTGGCTGTGTTTCCGTCAAAGGTTCTGGTTGCTTGTAATAGGTTGGGCGAGTGTAAACTTCTCCGCGATGTTCTTCAATGCGATCGATGAACGATGGACGAGGTTTATTTTCTTCTTCGCGCTCTTCCGTTTGTTCTTGCGAAACGTTTGTGTAAATTGAGTTTGAATAATAGTTATTTGTGTTGTAACTTTGTTTTGCATCAAGCAAACTCTGTTTCAAAGCGGCAATCTTTGCTTTTGTGTCTTCCTCGTCTTGCTTGTCGGTGTATACAACAGGGATTTCGATTTGATTGTCGGCAAAACTCTTCTTGCTGCGATATTTTTTAAGTTCGCTTGAAGTGTCGTAAATCTTCTTGTTCTGTTCAAGTTGAGTTTCGGTTAGGGTGCTGCTTTGCTCTGGGATAGGGTCGGTGATGAAAACGGCATCATCTTTGCGTTCTTCCTCCTCTTTCTTTTCCTCAGCAGCAACAGTTGAAGCAAAACTGAAAAGGTCGATTTGATTGTCGATCACTTGATTTTGTGGCTGTTCTTCCTTTTGAGTTTTCTTACTGCTTATTGCATCTTCAAACAAAGTCTTTTGTTCAAGGTATACTGGTTTTTCTTCTGTTGTGTTATCTGCTGTGCTGCTTTGGGCGACAACGGGTTCTTTTTCTTCTTCGCTAATAAAGTTGCCAGATTTATAGTCGCTTAGCATCTGTTCAAATTCGTTTGAATTTAACGACAGATTTTCACGTCCGGTTTTTGTGAGTGAGTAGTAATGACGCTTTCCGCCAAGTTCGCTTTCTCCCCAATATGAGGAAAAAATGTAACCTCTTTTTTCTAGGCGAGTAAGGCAAGAATAAAGAGTTGGCTTTTTTAAAATATATCCGCCATTTGTGCGTTTTGAAATCGATTCGATTATTTCAAGCCCATATTTTGAACCGCTTGAAAGGGAATCTAAAATCAAGTATTGTATAAGTCCGTTAGAGTTGAATGTCATACTTTCACCTCCTATTGCACTTATATTATATAATTTATTTAATATCCTTGTCAAACAAATTTAGGGTATTATGCAAGATTTTGAAAGTTGAATATCACTCCAATATGTTGTGGTGTTATGTTGCATACTACCATACGGATTGTGTTATAAATAAAAATTGTTGCATACCACTTAAAGTGAGCAACTTTTGGTTGATTTATTTTTTTTGAAATGTTAGAATAGGGAATATGAAAATTGAAATTATTAAAGAGAAGAGAAAGACAATATCACTTAAACTTGAAAGCAAGGACCTTGCTGTTGTGAAAGCACCTCTAAAAGTTAGCAACGAAAAAATTACTGAGTTTATAAATTCAAAAAAGAGTTGGATTGAAAAGCACGTTGCAAAACTTGCTGAGGGAGAGGAGTTTGCAAGCAGGTTTGATTTTTACAAAGAGATTTATCAATTTGGAAAAGTCTATATGCTCACCGAAGATGTTGCGATTGGTTTTGCAAGTCAAAGCGAAGTAAAACAGAAAAAGGCGATAAAGAAACAATACCTTTCAATGTTTTCAACTCTTCAAGAGAGAGTAAAGGTTCTTGCAGAAAAGTATAACTTTAAAGTAAACAAGGTTATGCCATTTGCGTCAACTTGCAAGTGGGGAACGTTTAGCAATAAGGGTGAAATGAGGTTAAACTTTAAACTGATTATTTTGCCCGAAGAACTTGTTGACTATGTCATCATTCACGAGTTGTGCCACAGCAAACATATGAATCACAAACCTAAATTTTGGGCGGAGGTAGCAAAATATTGCCCAGAATATAAAACTCTTAAAAAGAAACTTGACGTCTATACCTTTGTGCTGAAAAGCGTCTTTTAATACATATTTTACCGCAAACGAAAGATAATAGAAGAATGAAAAAATTGTTTCTTTCTTCTTTTTTCTTTATGCTTTTTGCGCTTTTCATATTTGTGCCTATTTTTGAAGTTATGCAGATTGAAGGCGACTTCTATACCACCTATGAAGAGGTTGAAATGGCGAACAGAAATGGGGTGTTTGGCAAGTTTGTAAGGGGAGATTTAAAGCAAAAGGACAAATCGACAGATATGACGCGCGAAAACACAGGAGAAATCGTCTTTAAACTGTTTGGATTTATTCCAATTCGCAAATTGTATGTCAATATGTCCACGCAAGATGACTATTACATCGGTGGCGTGCCAATAGGATTTTCGATAACCACTGCCGGCGCGGTTGTGATTGACGGAAATGACACGATAAAGAAAGGCGACATCATAACCGAAATAAACGGCACAAAGATAGAACGAATAGACGACATAGCCGATGCACTGACGGACGATGAGGTGGAGATAAAATACATACGGGACAACAAGGAGATAAGAAACCTTGTTAAAACACTAAAAACTGAGGAAAAATATAAACTTGGAGTGGTCGTTAAAGACGAAGTTACCGGCATTGGAACGCTCACGTTTGTAAATACCAAAACCGGCAAATTTGGCGCGCTTGGGCATTCGGTAACCGAAGAGCCAAGCAAAAGCGTAATACCGGTGGAAAGTGGGAAGATATACAAGTGCGAACTTCTTGGAATAAACAAGGGCGAGAGGAACAATCCGGGGCAACTTAGGTGCGTTTTTGTTGAGGGCGGCGATGGCAGTGGAAGTATTGAAGACAACAATAAATTTGGCATAAAAGGCACGTTAGAAAACAAAGACGGACTTGTTGACACAAACCTTACGGCACAACTTGGTGGCAGATTGTCGGTAACGCCGGGAAAGGCATACATAGTGTCTAACATAAGTGGAATAAGAGAAGAATATGAGATTGAAATAATAAAAGCCAACTATCAAAAAAAGGCGAACGACAAGAGTATGGTGATCCGCGTAACAGACAGACGTCTGTTGGAACTTACCGGCGGAATAGTGCAGGGAATGAGCGGATCTCCAATTCTTCAAAACGGCAAAATTATCGGCGCAGTTACGCACGTTTTCGTATCCGATTCGACAAAGGGTTATGCGGTATATTCCGATTGGATGGCGTGTTAAACAAACTATTCGCAAAACATTTAAAAATATTTTGAAAAACGATTTTGATATGCTATAATATCTCTTGTGAAAAATCTTACATATTTTGAAAAAAGAGATTTGAATAATATGAAAAAAATCGGGGGATATTTGCAAGATCTTCCCGAATATTGCTATGACTTTTTTACCGGAATCGAAAACAACACATCTTCGCTGACAAGAGTAAACTATGCAATGGATTTGTCGATATTTTTTGATTATTTTGCGAAAAACATCTTCAAAAAACCGGCAATAGACATCACTCTTGCCGATTTAGATTCGATAGAGGCGCGCCACATCGAGGGCTTTCTTTCATATCTCTCTTTTTATGAGATGGGTGATAAAGTTTACAAAAACAACGAGAGGGGAAAGGCGAGAAAACTTGCTAGCGTGAGGAGTTTTTTCAAATACCTCTTCAACCACGATATGATAGAGAAAAATGTGGCAAGCAAAGTGCCAACTCCAAAACTGCACAACAAGGAGATTATTAGGCTTGAGGGGAATGAAGTTGACAAAATCTTAGACGCCGTTATCGAACCTAAAACTTTCAGCGAAAGGCAGAAAAAATACAACGAAAACACCAAAATCCGCGACAACGCAATCGTTACACTTTTTCTTGGAACGGGCATAAGAGTTAGCGAACTTGTTGGGCTTAATGTTGAAGATTTCGACTTTGACCAAAACGCCTTTAAAGTTACGAGAAAAGGTGGAAATCAAACGATTTTGTATTATCCAAATGAGGTTAAATACGCCGTTGAAGAGTGGATAGCACACAGAAGCACACTTCCACTAGACAAAGACGAACACGCCCTCTTTATCTCGCTTCAAAACAGGCGTATATGCGTTCGAACGGTGGAAAATCTTGTAAAGAAATTTGCAAAAGAATCGACACCACTTAAAAAAATCTCGCCACACAAATTACGCTCCACTTTCGGCACAAACTTGTATAGGGAAACAAAAGATATTTACATCGTTGCAGATGTTTTAGGGCATAAAGATGTCAACACCACAAAGCGCCACTATGCGGCAATAAGCGAAGATATGCGAAAGAACGTTGCATCAAAGGTGAAACTGTCAACGGAAGAGTAATTATTTTGACGCAAATGGAAAGCGAATGAGTTTAAAAGAGTTATTAAAAAAATAAAGCAGGGGATTCCTACTTTATTTTTTTGTGCTGATTTACAGTTTAAACTTGTTCGACTTTCTTTTTTGTAAGTTTGTGGCTTATAATACCTATCTACGATTATAGTCTCGCGGGGGGGGTAGTCAAGAAATTTTCATGTTTTTTTGCAAAACTTTTTAGCAATAAAAACGGAAAGAAAGGGGAAATTATACAAAATAAGATATTAAATTTATATATAATATTGGCATATTATTTGCTTTTTAATTTTTTGTATGCTAAAATATTGCGTGAAACTTATACAAGTTAATTTTGCAAAAAGAGGTAATAATTTTTATGTATACATTTAAGGTAGAAAAATCAAAAGTAACAATTTCTGCATCATTCGATGCAAAAGAATGGGAAGAAGGCCTTCAAAAGACCTACGAAGCAACTAAATCAAAATTTAAGGTTGTTGGATTTAGAAATGGACACGCTCCAAGAAGAGTTATCGAACAACAATATGGCGAAAACGTCTTCTTTGACGATACATTTGAAAACCTTGCTCGCGAAACACTTACAAACTTTATGAAAGAAAATCCAAAATATGAACCAGTTTCATATCCAAGCACTGCTCTTCAAGCATTCTCTGCTGAAGAGGGCGTTAAGTTTGATATTTTGTTTGAAATTATGCCAGAATTCAAACTTTGCAAATACACCGGACTTGAATTTAAGAAAGGTAAATCAGAGGCAACTGAACACGAAATCGAACACGAAATTGGACATTTGCTTGAAGACAACGCAGAGTTTAACGACGTAGACCGCGCATCTAAACTTGGCGACACCGTTGTTATCGACTTTGTTGGCTCTGTTGATGGAGTTGAATTTGAAGGCGGAAAGGCAGAAAACTATTCTTTGGAACTTGGTTCTCATTCCTTTATCGACACCTTTGAAGACCAACTTGTTGGAAAGAAAGCCGGCGAACAAGTTGACGTTAATGTAACATTCCCAAAGGAATATGGCGCAACAGAACTTGCAGGCAAGCCAGCACTCTTTAAAGTTAACGTAAGAACCGTTAGAGAAAAGGTGCTTCCAACACTTGATGACAAACTTATCTCAAATGCGACAGAGTTTGAAACTGTTGATGCGTATAAAAAGCACGTAGCGGAGCATATTCAATCTATGAAGGAAAAACAGGCTACAACAAATCTTGAAAACGACATTCTTGATTACATCATAACAAACACTGAAATGGAAGTTCCAGAATCGCTTGTAAATATGGAACTTGACGAAAACATTGCACATCTTTCTGACGCTTGCAAAGCCTATGGAATGAAACTTGAAAATTATTTTGCATCTATGGGAACAACTCTTCAAGAATACAGAACGGCAAGCCACGAAAAAGCACTTAAAAACGTTAAGGGCAGATATGTGCTTAGACAGATTATCGACGAGAACAAGATTGAGGTTACACCAGCAGAAATCGAAGAAAAACTTAAAACAGTTCCTTACGCAAAATCAAATCCAGAACGCGCAAGAGCCGCTGTTGAAAATGATTTGCTTGTCGACAAAATTTACAGTTTCTTAATTAAGAATAACAAAATTGTTGAAGTTGACGACGACCGCAACAAAGTAGGCTGCGACCATCACCACAACTAATACAAAAATTTAATTTTTGGAGGTAATTTATGCTTATACCTATGGTAGTTGACCAAAGTGGCGCAAATGAAAGATCTTACGACATCTATTCAAGACTTCTTGAAGACAGAATTGTCTTTCTTACAGGAGAGGTTAATGATGCAAGTGCAAACATCGTTATCGCACAACTTATTTACCTTGAAGGTAAAAATCCAGACAAAGACATCTATTTGTATATAAACAGCCCTGGCGGATCGGTTAGTGCTGGAATGGCAATCTATGACACTATGCAATACATCAAGTGCGATGTATCGACAATCTGTGTTGGTATGGCAGCATCTATGGGAGCGTTTTTGCTTTCCAGTGGTGCAAAAGGTAAGCGCTTTGCTTTGCCAAACAGCGAAATTATGATTCATCAGCCACTTGGCGGAGCACAAGGGCAGGCGAGCGATATTCAAATTCAAGCACGCCATATACAAAAGATTAAATCACAACTTAATAACATTTTAAGCAAAAATACCGGAAAACCACTTGAAGAAATTGAAAAAGACACCGACAGAGATAACTATATGTCCGCCGAAGAAGCAAAGGAATATGGGCTGATTGACAACATATTCTATTCACGCAATTAAAAGGGAGATTTATGAAAGACATTGAAATGTGCACTTGTAGTTTCTGTGGAAAACCGCAGAGAGCCGCTAAAAAACTGATTGCAAGTCCAAATGGAGATGCTTTTATCTGTGATGATTGTGTAAGAGTTTGTGCCGATATCATAAAGGAAGAGGCAGTTAAAGTTAAGGTGTTTAAAGACCTTGTAATTCCATCTCCAAAGGATATAAAAAAGCAACTTGATGCCTATGTAATTGGGCAAGAACAAGCAAAAAAAGTGCTTTCTGTTGCTGTTTTTAACCACTATAAGAGAATAAATTATAACTACCACAACAAAGGGCAAGACGCGAAGAAAGATAACATTGAACTTGAAAAGAGCAATGTGCTTATGATTGGGCCTACTGGTTCTGGAAAGACTCTTCTTGTTAAGACCTTAGCAAAGATTTTAGACGTTCCATTTGCTTGTGCAGATGCCACAACCTTAACAGAGGCCGGATATGTGGGCGAAGATGTTGAAAATGTGCTTCTAAAACTTATTCAAAACGCCGACTATGACGTATCTAAGGCAGAGCGCGGAATAATCTATATCGACGAAATCGACAAAGTTTCTCGCAAGAGCGAAAATCGTTCGCTTACTCGTGATGTTGGTGGCGAGGGTGTTCAACAGGCACTTTTGAAAATTATCGAAAGCACAGTTGCTTCTGTTCCACCACAAGGCGGCAGAAAACACCCACATCAAGAGATGATTCAAATTGACACAACAAACATTCTGTTTATCTGTGGTGGTGCTTTTGTTGGGCTTGACGACATAATTTACAAGCGCACGGCAGCAACTGCACTTGGATTTAACGCAGCGGTTAAAAACTCTAAGGAAAAGGCAAAGGTCAACTATTCTAAGGACCTTCAGCCAGACGACCTCATAAAATATGGGCTTATTCCAGAATTTGTTGGGCGTCTTCCAATAGTTACGGGCCTAGATAACCTTGACGAAGCAGCATTAAAGAAGATTTTGGTTGAACCTAAGAACTCTCTTATCAAGCAATACACCGAACTCTTTAGAATGGACGGCTTTGAACTTGAATTTGAAGAAGATGCCATCTCTTATGTTGCGCAAAAGGCTATGGAACTTAAAACCGGCGCAAGAGGAATAAGAACAATTATGGAAACGCGTATGACCGAACTTATGTTTGACCTTCCAGATCCAAAAGTTTACAGCAAGGTTATAATCACTAGAGATTTTATGGAAAAGGGCACTGAACCAGTGCTTATTAGAAGGGAAACACAAGACCAAATCGCATAACAAATAATTTAATAGCAATAAAAAAACTTGTTACAACATTGTAGCAAGTTTTTTTGAAACACAAAATTAAAATTTTAAATAAAATTACTTTAATTCAACAACAGCGCCAGCTTCTTTGAACTTGGCTTCGATTTCTTTTGCTTCAGCAGTTGGAACGTTTTCCTTAACTGTAGAAGGTGCTCCGTCAACAAGAGCCTTAGCCTCAGAAAGTCCAAGACCTGTAACTTCTCTAACAACCTTAATTACAGCGATTTTGTTTGCGCCAACTTCTTTCAAAGCAACAGTGAATTCTGACTTTTCTTCAGCAGCAGGAGCAGCAGCGCCAGCAGCAGGAGTAGCGGCTACAGCAACAGGAGCAGCAGCAGAAACGCCAAATTCTTCTTCAAGAGCCTTAACAAGCTCAGAAACTTCAACAATAGTTAATTTTTTGATTTCTTCAACAATAGTTTTAATATCAGCCATTTTTTTATCTCCTTTTATTATCTTATAAAAATGTCTTTAAGCGGTTATTTATTTGGTTGCAACCGCATTCAAAGCAACCACAAGCCCACGTGTTGGGGCTACGAGTACTCTGCACAAACTAGAAGCAGTGTTGTTCAAAGTGCCAAGAAGTTTAGCAATGAGTTCTTCCTTAGATGGAAGTTTAGCAAGTGCATTGATTTCTTCAGCAGAAACTGGGGCACCGTTCAAAACACCAAACTTAATTGTCATCTTTTTGATTTTGTCGATTGTGTCGCTCAAGATTTTTGCAGGAGCAACTTCGTCGTCATAACCAATAGCAACAGCGGTACTGCCTTCAAAGTAAGATGGAGAGCAGTTGATACCGAGGTCGGTCAAAGCTTTAAGCATCAAACGATTTTTATAAACTTTATACTCACAACCCTGAGCGCGAAAAGCACGGCGCATAGCAGTGTCTTCTTCGACATTAATGCCGCGGTAATCAACAAAAGCAAGAGTTTTAGCCTTAGAAAACTTTTCTTTGATTTCTTCGACTAATTGTTTTTTGGCTTCAAAATTAGCACTCATCAGTAAATTGCCTCCTTTTAAAAAATTTTGTGTTTCATAAAAAATCTCTGTGGCAGGAAAAGACACAGAGACAATAATATTTATCTACTTATGAACTTTTCCTCGGCAAGCACTTACGTTTACGCCAAATGGCACTTGCGGTCTATGGAAGATTTTTTACTCGCTTAGTATACCACCACAAAAGGCGATATGTCAACACATTTTAAACAATTTTTCAAAATTTCTTAAAAATAAAATCCACATTGAAGTGGATTATATTTCTGGAATAAAGTTTTCAAATATGATGTTATCGGAATATTTTATTACTCTGTGGTATTCCTCGTTGCTTTGAACTACCCAAGCAAGAAGTGGGAGATCCTTATATTTTTTTACGAATCTGTTTGGTAGATATTGTGTTTCGTAAGCGATAAAGTGTGGGCAACTTACTGATTTGTTTAATTTCATATGCTTTAAAACCATCTTTGTTATCCAGC
>CANQIX010000009.1 GCA_947624105.1 uncultured Clostridia bacterium | reverse complement strand
CGTTGTTACATCAAGAGAGGGCGCAGTTATTCAAGATATAAAAAACGTTACGTGGAGGCGCAATCCAACAGTTGACATCGTGTTATACTCCACAAAGGTGCAGGGCAACGATGCCGAAAAGGAGATTGTGGAAGGAATCAACTTCTTTTCTAACTATGACAATGTTGATGTTGTCGTTGTTGCGCGTGGAGGCGGTTCGATGGAAGACCTTGCCGCATACAACACCGAAAGTGTGGCGCGAGCAACTTACAACTGCAAAAAGCCAATTGTATCCGCTGTTGGACACGAAACCGACTTTACAATCATCGACTTTGTAAGCGACTTACGAGCACCTACTCCGAGCGCCGCAGCAGAACAACTTACAAAGGATAGGGAGAAAGAACGCTCTACCTTTACGCTTATATTAAACAAACTGTGCAGAGAACTAAACACATATATAAGCGACAAAACAGAACTATTTAACGACACAATCTCCGCTCTTACCGACACCATAGAAGATTACCTAACAAGAAAGAGCGACAGACTTTATGTTTGCTGCGACAATCTTTCGCTTGACATAGACAATATCGTAAAAAACTATCAGCACACACTTGAACTAAGAATAAACGCTTTAAAGTGGCTTGACCCGCGTGCCGTGCTGAAGAGGGGATATACGCTTATCGAACAAGAGGGAAAACTTAAAGACACTCTTAGCAGCGTAGATTTAAACAAAAACATCGAAGTTAGTTTTGCAGACGGAAAATTAACTGCAAAACCTATAAAATAATGGAGGCAATATGAATTACGAAGAAGCAATGAAGGAATTAGAAAATATAACTAACAAATTAGAGAGTGAAAGTCTACCTCTTGCAGAAAGCACAAAACTTTTTGACAAGGCAACTGAACTTGCCAAGTTTTGCCAAGAGGAACTCTCTAAGACATCGAAAAAATTATTTGAAATAAAGAAAGAATTTGATAAAATCACAGAAGAGGAGGTAAATTAAATGAAGTTAAGTAAACTTGTTGGAGAAAGGACAAAAGAAACTCCAAATGGCGCACAATTAAAAAGCCATATACTCTTGCTGCGCGCAGGTTACATAAAGCAAACAAGTGCAGGAATCTTTTCTCTGTTACCTCCAGCACAAAGAGTTAGCAAGAAGATTCAAAAGATAATCCGCGAAGAGATGGACAAACTTGACGGACAAGAAGTGCTCTTTCCAGTTGTTATGCCAAGAGAACTTTGGGAACTCTCTGGAAGATACCAATCTATTCAAGACGAACTTCTTAGATTTAAAGACAGAACCGGACACGATATGCTGCTTGGAATGACTCACGAGGAGGCGGCTGTGCATATGGTTATGAACACCGTTAAAAGCCACGACCAACTGCCATGTATGATATATCAAATCCAAACAAAATACAGAGATGAGGCAAGACCAAGAGGCGGACTTATAAGAGTGAAAGAGTTTACTATGAAGGACGCATACTCTTTCCACACCTCTCAAGAAGATTTAAACGCATACTACAAAAAGATGTATGACGCATACTTCCGCATCTACAAGCGTATGGGCTTAAAGAACGTTATCGCCGTATCAAGCGACAGCGGAATTATGGGCGGAAAGGTTGCTGATGAATTTATGCTTGTTACCGATGCAGGCGAGGACAAACTTGTTTTGTGCGACTGCGGATATAAGGCAAATATGGAAGTTGCATCTGGCATTAAGGCAGAAAACGACCACACAGTTTTAGGGAAAGCGGAAGAAGTCTTCACAGGCAACGCAAAGTCAATCGAAGAGGTTTGTCATTTCCTTGAAACTGACGCAGCACACACCGTAAAATCCGTTTGCTACGAAACCGAAGATGGCAGACTTGTTGTTGCCTTTATGCGCGGAGACTACGATGTAAACGAGTGCAAACTTGCAAAGTTATGTAAAAGCGAAATCAAACTTACCGACACAGACAAATTCAATCTTGTTGCTGGAAATATTGGCTGTTTAAACCTCGAACTTCCTGCCGACAGTTTGGTGTTCTATGACGACTCTATTAAGGGCTTAGAGAACTTTGTTACCGGCGCAAACAAAAAGGATTATCACATCAAAAACGCCAGCGCGTCAAGAGATTTAAAAGATGTGGAATATGTTGACCTCGTTCAAGTTAAGCAAGGCGACAGATGCTGCACTTGCGGAAAGGAATTGCGCTTAACTCGTGGTATCGAAATTGGAAATATCTTCCAACTCGGCACAAAATACACAAAAACTATGGGAATGAAAGTTTCTATGCCAGACGGAAGCAGCAAAGAACCAATTATGGGTTGCTACGGAATCGGCGTTGGCAGAGGGCTTGCAAGCGTTGTTGAAGAAAGTGGCGACGACAAGGGCATTGTTTGGCCTATGACAATCGCTCCTTGGAGTGTTTATCTTTGCCCACTCCGTTTAGACAACGAAAATGTTGCAACGATAACCGAAGAACTCTATAAGCAAATGTTAGATGCCGACATCGAGGTTTTGTTTGACGACAGAAACATCTCCGCCGGTATAAAACTTACTGACAGCGAACTTATGGGAATCCCAATAAGAGTCGTTATCAGCCCAAAAACACTGCAAAACGGAACAGCAGAAGTTACTATGCGTGCAACAGGCGAAACAGTTTATCTGCCTTTGTCGACACTTCTTTCAGAACTTAAAGCGATGATTGAAGACGAGATAAACGAAATCGAAAAATAAATATAATTTATAAAAACAGAGCGTATAATATGGTATGAAACTGTCTTACAGATGGCCATTTAAGGTTCTGTTTTTATCTATTTCACTATCAATCATCTTCAGTTTGCTTTCTCAAAGTTTACAACCTTATCTTTCGATATATTTTTCAATCTTCATAATCGCATTCTTTATCTTTACAAGCGTAATATTTGATATGATTGGAATCGCATTTGCATCGCTTAAAAGAGCGGACTTAGAAAGATTTAAGGATTCGCGCGGATATATTGTTGCAAAAAGGCTGTGTGATAACTGCGAGAAGGTTTCGTCTTTTGGCGGAGATGTTGTGGGAGATATCTGCAGCATATTAAGTGGCGCGGGCGGACTTAGTTTGGTGCTTAATATGCACATCGAAAATCCAAACATATTTTTGCTTGCAAGTTGCCTTGTAAGTTCGCTTATTGCTGGGCTAACGATATTTTTTAAGGCACTTATGAAGAACTACGCCATCACAAACTGCACAAAGGTTGCAATGATTGTTGGAAAGATGCTCGATTTCAACTTTAAAAGGCGAAAAGCAAGAAAAAATACGAAATAAATTAAAAAATCAGTTGACAAATAAAAACTATGTGTGTTAAAATAACGGCGTATGTAAGCAGAAGACACCTTCTCACCAGTCGAATTCGTTTCAGATTTGGTTAAAATTTAATAAACATTGCTTTATTATATTTTGGTAGGGTGCTTATTTGCTTCTACCAAAATTTTTTTTGAAGGAGATTACGACAATTTTTAAGGAACAGTTAATCAACGAACAAATCACTGCAAAAGAGGTTCGTCTCATTGGTGCAGAGGGAGAACAACTTGGGATTCTTCCAATCGAAAAGGCAAGGCAGATTGCCGATAACGAAGGACTTGACCTTGTTCTTATGAACGGCAACGGAAGTCCTGCAGTTTGCAAACTTATGGACTATGGCAAGTTTAAGTTCGACAGTTTAAAGCGCGAAAAGGAACTTAAGAAAAACCAGAAGATCGCCGAAGTTAAAGAAATTCAACTTTCAATGCGTATCGACGAATATCACACAAGTTTCAAACTTAAAAACGCTCAAAAGATTCTGCAAGAGGGCGACAAAGTTAAGGTGTCGCTTAGAATGCGCGGAAGAGAGCAAGCGTATGCAAAAAATGCAGTTGAAGATGTCGAAAAATTTGTTGAAACGCTCAGTGAATATGGCACAACCGACAAAAAACCAGAGGTAATGGGTCATAACGTAACTGTTGTAATCAGCCCAAAGAAGACAAAATAAAAGGAGAAGGAATATGCCTAAACAAAAAACACATAGTGGTGCAAAGAAACGCTTTTCACTTACAGCAACAGGAAAAGTAAAGTATGCAAGACCAAACAGAGGACACTTTTTGACAGCAAAGTCAAAGAGCCGTAAAAGAAAACTTAGAAAGGGATCTTATATTGCTGGAAAGAACGCAGCAAATATAAAGACTCTGATTGGCAAGTAAGAGTAGGAGGGCAATATGAGAGTTAAAAGATCAGTAAATGCACTTAAAAAACGTAGAAAAATTTTAAAATCTGCTAAAGGTTACTTTGGCGCAAAGAGCAAACTTTATAGAACTGCAAGAGAGCAGGTTATGAAGTCTGGCCAATATGCTTATGTTGGAAGAAAGCAAAAGAAGAGAGATTTTAGATCCCTTTGGATTACAAGAATCAACGCTGCTTGCAGACTTAACGACATATCATACAGCAGATTTGTTGCCGGCTTAAAGAAAGCAGATGTATCATTAAACCGTAAAGTTCTTGCTGATATGGCAGTAAGAGAACCAGAAGCATTCTCTAAACTTGTAGAGATTGCAAAGAATGCTTAAGGCGACAAAGAGTTTAATACTCGAATGGAAAAGGCAAAAACGAAATAAGTCTTTGCTTTTTTTAGATAATGTCAAAATTATCGAAGATGCAATCAAAAACTCATCAATTAAGATTGATTGCTTCATAACCACATTAGACGAACTACCATTCAAAACCACAACAAAAACATATCGTGTCGATTCAAAAACGCTTGAAATGCTTGCAGACACTGTTACACCACAGAAAGTGTTATGCATAGCATACTATACACAAGATGTTGTGGAAGTGCCAACTTCAAACTTCTTAGTAATCGACAGTTTGCAAGACCCTGGAAACGTAGGCACGCTTATAAGAACAGCAAAAGCGTGCGGTATGTTTGCAGTGTTTTTGGTGGACAGCGTTAACAAAACAAATTCAAAACTTATAAGAAGTTCGGTGGGGGCAGTTTTCAATGAAAAGTGCTACGAATTTACTAAAGCAGAATTTGTTAATTTTGCCACAAAAAACAAACTTAATCTTGTTAAGTGCGATATGAATGGAAAAGACATCTTCTCTTACGCTCCAAGCGGAGTTGTTGGAGTTGTTGTTGGAAACGAAGGACAGGGCGTTAGCGCAGAAATATCCGCTCTTTGCAAAGAAACAGTTAAGATTCCTATGAAAGAGGGGATTGAAAGCCTAAACGCCGGAGTGAGTGGTTCGATAATTATGTATGAACTATCAAAAAACAACTTTTAAATTTTAACGGAGGTGAAAAATGTCAGGACATTCAAAATGGCATAACATACAAGCCAAAAAGGGTAAAACTGATGCAGCAAGGGGCAAAATATTTACAAAAATTGGACGTGAAATTGCTGTATGCGTTAAAGCAGGCGGCCCTGACCCTAACACTAACAACAAACTCCGCGATATCATAAACAAGGCAAGAGCCAACAATATGCCAAACGATAACATCGAACGTTCGATTAAAAAGGCTTCTGGCGAACTTGGTTCAGTAAACTACGAGGCTATCACTTATGAAGGATATGGTGTTTCTGGCTCTGCAGTTATTGTAGAGTGCCTTACAGACAACAAAAACAGAACTGCCGGAGATGTTCGCCACGCTTTTGATAAGCACGGTGGTGCGCTTGGTTCGACAAACTGCGTATCTTACTTGTTCAACAACAAGGGCATTGTTATCGTTGAAGACGTTAAAGACGTTGACACACTTATGATGGACGCTCTTGATGCCGGCGCTGTTGATGTCGTTGAAGATGGCGATTCTGTTGAGGTTATAACCGAACCTAACAAGCACATCGAAGTTCAAGATTTCTTAGAGAAAAAGGGCTACAAAGTCGTTTCTTCGTCAACCGAACTTGTTGCAGACACCTATGTAGACTTAAACGAAGAGCAACTTGGCAAGTTCCAACGTATGATTGACGCCTTAGAAGACTTAGATGACGTTCAAGAGGTTTATCACAACGTAAATCTTCCAGATGAAGAATAAACAAAGTCAGCAATTTTGCTGATTTTTTTATGCAATAAACAATATAACTATTCTGCGCAATGTCTCTTGTTTTTATCTTTAAAATGGCATAGGCTATCTGCGTTTTCTTTGCGTTTTATTTGACAATTTTAGGAAAATATCTTAAACTTACTCTATGAGAATTTTAGGTATTGACCCTGGATATGCAATAGTCGGTTATGGCATCATCGACACGCATCTAAACAATGCAGTTGTCGACTATGGTGTTATTGAAACGCCAAAAGAAGATCCCTTGCCAGTTAGATTGCAGGCGATTGAAGAGTCTTTAAGGGTTTTGTTTGAAACATATAAGCCAGACGAAGTTGCCATCGAGGAACTTTTCTATTTTAAAAACCAGAAAACGGTAATCCAAGTTGCACAAGCGAGGGGAGTTATTGTGCTTGCTAGTCAAAAGTATTGTGGCAGAATCTTTGAATATACACCTATTCAAATTAAACAAGCACTCACCGGCAATGGCCACGCTGTGAAAAAACAAATTCAGTATATGGTAACAAATGTGCTTGGGCTTGCGTCAATTCCAAAACCAGACGATGCCGCCGATGCTTTGGCAGTTGCGATTTGCCACAGTCAAATAAATCCAAGACTAAATGTAAATATGATGTGAGGAGAGTATGATAGCGTTTTTAGTTGGAACAATCGAAGAAAAATACGAGAATGAAATAATAATGGACGTAAATGGAGTGGGTTACGAACTCTTAGTTTCCGGAAACACCATTTCGGCACTTCCAGAGTTAAATTCTACCACCAAAATTTTGACCTATTTGCACGTAAAAGAAGATGGCGTGGCGCTTTATGGCTTTGCTACAAGTGAAGAAAGACAACTCTTCTTAAAACTCATCACCGTATCTGGCGTAGGGCCAAAAATGGCAATTGGGGTGCTTTCTGGTATGAAAATATCCGACCTTTTGATTGCAATTTCAAGAGAAGATGTGTCGGCTATATCAAAAATCAAGGGGCTTGGCAGAAAGACTGCTGAAAGAATCTGCCTTGAACTTAAAGACAAAGTTGACGCAACCGGAATCAATCTGTTCAACTACAACGATGTTCCTGTTGTAAATGTAAGCGAAACCGCGCTAAACGATGCTGTTGACACTCTTATAAACCTTGGTGTAAACAAGAACGATGCTTACAGATACGCACGTTCAAATGCTGCAGATGGCGACACTGCCGAAGAGATTATTCTTAAAACGCTTAAACAACTTGGTAGATGATATTGTGTAATATGCAAATATAACACATCAACATATTGTGTATTATCAAAGGAGAGCAAATGGAAGATAGATTTATTACAAGCACAAAAAACTGGACAGATGCAGAGATAGAAAACTCTCTTCGTCCTACAAGGCTTGATGAATATGTTGGGCAAGAAAAGATAAAGGAAAGCCTAAAGATTTATATTAAGGCGGCAAAAACAAGAAAAGACGCCTTAGACCACGTGCTTTTATATGGACCTCCAGGGCTTGGAAAGACGACTCTTTCGCATATAATTGCCAACGAACTTGGCTCGCAGATAAAGATTACATCGGGGCCAGCCATCGAGCACGCTGCAGACCTTGCTGCAATACTTACAAACTTAAATAAATACGACGTTTTGTTTATTGATGAAATTCACCGCCTTAACAAGACTGTTGAGGAGATTCTATATCCAGCGATGGAAGATTTTGCTCTTGACTTTATCGTCGGCAAAGGGCCATCTGCAAAGAATATGCGCCTTAAAATTCAACCATTCACACTTATCGGCGCAACGACCAAAGCAGGTATGCTCACCGGTCCATTACGTGATCGTTTCGGCGTTATCGCAAGACTGGAACTTTACAGCGATGAGGAACTTAGGGTGATTATAAATCGTTCGGCTAAGATTTTGAATATCGAAATTGACCAAACGGCAAGTCTAGATATTGCAAAACGTTCGAGAGGCACGCCAAGAATTGCGAACAGACTTTTAAAGAGAGTTCGTGATTATGCCGACGTGCTTGGAACGGGCAAGATTACAAAAGAGATAACCGACCAAGCACTTGCTAAAATGGAAATAGACGAATTAGGCTTGGATTTTATCGACAGAAAGATTCTTGAAAGCATCATTTATAAATTTGGCGGTGGGCCTGTTGGACTTGAAACACTTTCCGCCACAATTTCCGAAGATTCAGGAACGATTGAAGACGTTTATGAGCCATATTTAATGCAACTTGGATTCATTTCTCGCACACCAAGAGGGCGCGTTGCACTTGAAAACGCCTATAACCATCTTGGGATACCATACACAGGAAACAACACAAAATAAGGAAAATACTATGCAAGAAGAAGCAAGAAGAGAGGTTTTGAGATCCACTTACTTTTACGAACTGCCAGAAGAACAAATTGCGCAAGTTCCAATCGAGCCAAGAGATCATTCGCGCCTTCTCGTTTACAACAGAAAGACAAAATCACACAGCGATGTGCATTTTTATAACATTATAGACGAACTAAAAAAGGGCGATGTGCTTGTTATCAACAACACAAAAGTTCTTCCAGCAAGGCTGTATGGCTTTAAAGAAACTGGAGCGAAGATAGAAATTTTACTCCAAAAGAGAATCGATTTACTGAATTGGGAAGTTATTGCAAAACCTTGCAAGCGCCTAAGTGTCGGCACCAAAATCGTGTTCAATAAAGACATATCTTGCACGATAACAAAGATGGGCACTTATGGAGTTTGCTACGTTAAATTTGAATATGACCTTTCAAAGACATTTGAAGAACACCTTATGGATATTGGCACAGTTCCACTGCCACCATATATAAAGGAAAAACTTGCCGATCCAGACAGATATCAAACTGTTTACGCAAAGGAAAATGGGTCAAGTGCTGCACCAACTGCAGGGTTACACTTCACAAAACAACTGCTTGAAGACATCAAAGCAAAAGGAGTTGAAGTATGCGAAGTTTTACTCCACGTTGGACTTGGCACATTTAGACCGGTAAAAGAAGACAACATACTGCATCACGAAATGCACTCCGAACATATCGAAGTAACTAAGGAAGTTGCCGACAAGATTAACAAAGCAAAAAGCGAGGGCAGACGAGTTATTGCCGTTGGAACAACCTCAGTAAGAACGCTTGAAAGCGCGGTAAACGAAAAAGGAGAGGTCATTCCAATTAAAACTGACACAAGCATCTTTATCTATCCGCCATATAAGTTTAAGGTGGTAGATGCGCTGATAACAAACTTCCACTTGCCAGAAAGCACTTTGATTATGCTTGTTGCGGCATTTATAGGCGACATCGATATAACGCTAGATTTATATAAACACGCCGTAGATGATAAATATCGTTTCTTCAGTTTTGGTGATGCTATGTTTATTAAATAAAATTGCATAATACACTACATATTGTGTAGTATGCAAAGTTATATGTCGTTATAATAACTAGATAGAGGATTACAATGGATAAGTATTTTAGTTTTGAAATAGAAAAGGTTTGTCCAAAAACTGGCGCGCGTGCCGGTATCTTTCATACACCACACGGCGACATAAAGACGCCAGTGTTTATGCCCGTTGGCACGCAAGCAACAGTTAAGGGGTTAAGACCGGAAGATCTCAACGACCTTGGCGCACAAATCATTCTTTCAAACACCTATCACTTATTTTTAAGACCAGGGCACGAAATCGTCCAAAAAGCCGGCGGATTGCACAAGTTTATGAACTGGGATAAGCCTATTCTAACCGACAGTGGCGGTTTTCAAGTGTTTTCTCTTTCCGATTTAAGAAAGGTGAACGAAGATGGTGTGCAATTCAAATCTCATTTAAGCGGAGAAAAGTTCTTGATGACTCCAAAACTATGTATGGAGATTCAAGAAGCGCTTGACAGCGATATAAATATGGCACTTGACCAATGCACAGACGCCAACGACGGCAGAGCAGCGGCAGAAAGAGCAGCAGAATTAACTAAAATTTGGCTTAAAAAGTGCTACGAATCGCACCACGGCAACGAACATATCCTTTTCCCTATTGTGCAAGGAAATATGTTTAAAGATTTACGTGCAAAATGCATCGAAGACTGCAAGCCTTACACAAGGTGCGGAATTGCTATCGGCGGACTCTCTGTCGGCGAAGAAAAGAGCATTATGTATGATATGCTCGACTTTATGCAACCACTTCTTCCAAACGATATGCCAAGATATCTTATGGGTGTGGGCAGTCCTGACTGTCTTATTGAAGGCTATGCGCGCGGAATCGATATGATGGACTGCGTTCTTCCTACAAGAGTGGCACGAAACGGCACTGCGTTCTCTAAATATGGGAAGATGGTCATTAAAAATTCGACCTTTAAAGAGGATTTTCGTCCTATCGAAGAGGATTGCGACTGTTACACCTGCAAGCACTTCTCTAGGGCGTATATTCGCCATCTTATGAACGCTGATGAAATGCTCGGCGCGGAACTTTTATCTATTCACAACTTAAGATTTTTGGTTAGACTTGCCGAAAACACTCGAAAGGCAATTATGGGAGATTACTTCCCGGAATTTAGAGAAGAGTTTTGGGCAAAATATAAGATTTAAAAGAGGCTGAAAACTTCATTTTTTTGTTTGACTTAAAATATTAAATAGTATATACTCATATTAAGGTGTAATATTTATTTGTAAGCCTTGAAGTATATTCTACCTTTGTTTGAAAAGGTTAAAGATAACTAAACGCAGAGATATTCTGCTTAAAATTATAAAACTAAATATTACGTCTACATTAAAAGGGGTATGCGAAAGTGGAAACTATTTTATTAGATGTTTCTCCTGCTATCGCATCTGTTATTGGTGTTGTTTGTTTAATTTTAGGACTTGTTGCCGGAGGAGTTGCTGTTTATTTCTATAATAAACACAGAATGCAGAAAAATAAATCTAACGCAGTTAAAATAATTGAAGATGCATACGCAGAAGCAAAAACAATCAAAAAAGAGGCTTTGCTAGAAAGCAAAGAGTCTGCTCAGGAACTTAAGGATAAAGTCGAAAAAGAAGTTGCTGAAAGACGTCAGGAAGTTGTTAAGATTGAAGAAAGACTCAATCAAAGAGAGGAATATATCGAAAAGAAAGAACTCTCAGTAGACAAGCGTAGCGAACAACTTGAAGAAGAAAAGAAACAACTAAATTCTGTTAGAGAAGACTTAGAAAAGCAAAGACAAGAGGTTGAAGACCTCAAAGAAAAATCAGTTGCCGAAATCGAAAAAATTGCCAAGATGACAAGGCAAGAGGCTACTGACAAACTGGTTGAAAGTATGAAAGCGCAAGCACATAAAGACGCCAGTGTAATCATCAAACAAATTGAAGACGAAGCAAGAGAAAACGGAGAAAAACTTGCTCGTAACATCGTTGGACAAGCAATTCAAAGATGCGCAACTGAAACAGCATCTGAAATGACCGTTTCTGTTGTATCTCTTCCAACCGACGAAATGAAAGGTAGAATCATTGGAAGAGAAGGAAGAAACATTCGTGCTATCGAGGCTGCAACCGGAGTTGAACTTATCGTTGATGACACGCCAGAAACGATCACCATTTCGTGCTTTGATCCAATTAGAAGAGAAGTTGCAAGATTGTCGCTTGAAAAGTTGATAAGCGATGGAAGAATCCACCCAACAAGAATCGAAGAAATTGTCGAAAAGATGCAACGCGAAGTTGATAAGGCAATCAAGCAAGCCGGCGACGAAGCAATAAACGAAGTTGGCATTTTCAATATGCACAACGAACTTATAAAAACACTTGGGCGACTTAAATACCGCACAAGTTATGGACAAAACGTTTTAAAACACTCGATTGAAGTATCTATCATTGCAGGGCTTATCGCAGCAGAGATGGACGCAAATGTTAAGGTTGCAAAGCGCGGCGGACTTCTTCACGATATCGGTAAAGCGCTTGACCACGAACTTGAAGGCTCTCACGTTCAAATCGGGGTAGATTTAGCAAAGAAATATGGCGAAAACGAAGAGGTTATTCACTGCATCGAGGCTCACCACTTTAACGTTGAATTCAAAACAATCGAAGCAGTTATTGTGCAAGTTGCCGATGCAATTTCAAGTTCAAGGCCAGGTGCAAGACGCGATTCCTTTGAAAACTACATCAAGAGATTGCAACAACTCGAGGAGATTGCAAACGGATTCAAAGGCGTTGACAAGTCATTTGCCGTTCAAGCAGGAAGAGAAATTAGAATCATCGTTAAGCCAGAGGAGATATCTGACAGCGATGCAATGTTTATGGCTAAAGATATTGCAACAAAGATTGAAAACGAAATGCAATATCCAGGACAAATCAAAGTTAATGTAATCCGCGAAAGCAGATATGTTGAAACAGCGAAATAATTAGTTTTGTGCGGGAGGTTTTATTATGAAAAAGAAGAAAGATAAAGGCCTTGTGTTTAAGGAAATACCTAAATACGAGGAAACAGAAAACACAGAAGAAACCTTGACGCAGAATAACACAGAAATTCAACAACCAACTAAGGCAACTAAAGGCAAAAATGAAGAGAAACAGGCGACTGTTGTAAAAAGAGCACCAAATCGCATTCTTCAATGTTTTGCATACTTTTCGGTTGCCTTAATTGCCGTTGTAATGATATTTAGACTCATTTTTCAGCACTCGCCAAAAGTTTTAGTTTACTTTGAACGCGTGTCGGAATTTTTGGCGTATATCGTTTGCGTATGGGTTGGATTCTATTTCACCTTAAAGCAAAAGAACAAATGGTGGCTTGTAGGTTGGTTCATTTCACTGATTGTGCTAGTTGTGTTCTATGTGTTCGTTTTAATTCAATAGGGGATAACTGATGAAAAGAAGCCTTGTATATATTATATCAGCAATTTTAATCGTAATATCTATCATCTTTTCGCTTTTGATAAAAGTATGGGGCGGATTCTCGTATTTCGTGTTAACAACTTTAACTGCACTATCGCTTATGTGGGGGATTCATCTTATACTTTTGTATATAAGGGAATTTAAAAAACAACTTGAAGAGAATTTTGTCTTCTTCAAAGCGGACACGATAAACAACACGAACATAACTTCGCAATACTTTGACGAAAACATCGCAGAATATAAAAAGGTATACAACAAAAAGATATTTAAAGATAAGTTTTTCTATATCTGCAAAATAGTTCTTTGCTTTGGTATAGCAGCATTATTCTTTGTTGGAATGTTTGCTATGTAGGGGCGCAGGATATAAAATATAAAAGAAGGTAAGTAACTTTTGCACACTAGTCCACAAAAACTTGCCTTCTTTTTTATTAGGAGAGGAGGCGTTTTATTGAAAATTTTGGTGTAAAACGACATCTGTATCTATTCGCAAAAGACAGGTTTTGCGAATAGATAATCAATATTTTGTATTATTTATCAAATAACACTCACAATATCTTGTATTATGCAAGCAAATCAATTTTCTTATATTTTTCATCATTTACATTTTTCTTTTTAGGTAGTATGCAATAAAAAATGCAGAATCTTATATTTCAAAGTTCTGCATTTTCTTTTTATTTTTTAAGTAATTGTTTTGAATGATTTATTGCTGTATCTGATACTTTTTCACTTCCGTCAATCAAACTTGCAATTTGATATACAACATCATCATTCGCAATTTCTTCAACTTTACTCAAAGTCGTGTTATCTTCATTGTATTTTGTTACTAACAAATAAGCATTTCCTTTACTTGCAACAACTGGCGTGTGCGTTATGCATATAATTTGGAAGTAATTCGATATGTTTTCAAGTTTTTCCGCAACTTTTCCAGCGGTTTTGCCACTTATTCCAGAGTCGATTTCATCAAATACAACAGTTGAAACGGATTCTTTATCGAGCATAATGTTTTTAAACGCCAAAAGCAATCTCGATAGTTCTCCGCCAGACGCCGTTTTTGAGAGATCCTTCATATTTTGCCCAAGATTCGCCGAGAATATAAACTTAACTTGGTCAAATCCCTTTTTGCTAACTGCCGCTCTTTCAAAATCAACTTTAAAGCGAGTGCCCTTCATTTGCAGTTCATTTAATTCATTTTCAATCTTTTGCTCAAGTTCTAAGGCGTATTTCTTGCGTAAGTCTGAGAGTTTTTGGCACTTCTCTTCCAATTCTGCCGACACCCTTTCTCTCTCTTTGTTTAACTTTTCAAGCATAAACTCGCTGTCGTCGAGGTCGTTAAGTTGTTTCTTAATCTTTTCGCAAAATACCAAAACATCTGCTATTGTTGCGCCGTATTTTCGCTCTAACCCCTTTATTAAATCCAGACGCGCATCGATTCTTTCAAGTTCATTTTGGTCAAAATCCGTGTTAGAGAGCACATCTTCAAGCGTATCTACAACATCTTTTACTTCGTAATAAGAGTTTTCAAGCCTATCGCTACATTCTTGCAAGTTTTCAAATTCACTCAACGATTTTAGCGTGTTTTTCGCTTCAAAAAGTTGCGTAGTAACCCCAGCAGCCGTGCCATCAAGCACTTTTAACGCCTCAGACACCTTTTCGTAGATTCTTTCAGCGGAAGATATATACTTATATCTTGTTCGCAATTCTTCCTCTTCGCCATCTAGTAGGTTTGCGTTTTCGATTTCGGTTATTTGAAACTGCAAAATCTCTTTTAATCTCGCACGTTCCGATTCATCGCCGCCAAGCGCTTTTATCTTTTTGTCGATGTCCATAAGTTCATCGTAGGACTTTTCTATCTCTGCTCTATCTTTTCCGGCTTCATTTCCAATAAATTTATCCAAAAACATCAAATGGTTGTTTGAATTTATAAGCCCAACACTGTCGTGCTGCCCGCAAAAATCTATCAAATTTTCGGTTATAAGTTTAAGGTCTTTAAGCGAAAGAATCGCGCCGTTAACTCTAATATTAGACTTTCCATCTTCCGACAATGTGCGAGAAATTATAAGTCCATCATCAGTATCGATTGCAAGTTCGTCCAAAACCGCCTTTCCTTGCGCACTTAAATTGCTGAACACTGCGTCAACTCGCATAGTCTTTTCGCCGGTTCTTATAAGATTCTTGTCCGCCTTGCCACCTAAAACAAAATTAAGAGCGTCAATTATGATGCTCTTACCAGCGCCGGACTGCCCTAGAATTACATTAAATCCTTTCTTAAAGTCGATTTCGCAATGCTTGAACAATGCAAAATTCTGCATCGAAAAAGAAGTAAGCATAAAATACTCCTTAACCTAATATACCATTTAATGACGTTACAGCCTCACTTGACAATACGGTTGAAGGGAAAACCAAAAGCACGGTGTCATCTCCATAAGTTGCGCCCATCAAATCGTTTAGGTTGAGTTTGTCAATGAAAGATGCGACACTTCCACCCATACCTTTGATTGTTTTGATAACGGCAAGGTTAAGAGAATTCTTCACGGAGATAACCGATTCTTTAAATATAGTTATGTATTTAGATGAAACGGCCTGTTGCTGCTCAGAACCCAAAATGGCATATTTATATTTTCCACTTGAAGATAAAATCTTTGTAAGACCAAGTTCTTTGATATCACGCGATATCGTTGCTTGTGTTATATCAAAGTTTGCGTTCTTCAATTCCTTTGCAAGTTCATCTTGAGTTTCAATCTCTTTTAATGAAATCACTTCCAATATTTTAGATTGTCTAGCACTTCTTGCCATATCATCCTCCCAAACGCTACATTGCACTATTTTAGGCGCTTGTAGCCGTTCTTGCATATTTATAAATTTATATTTATTTATGCAATTTTGATTATTATACAATATTTTTTATAAATATGCAAGCAATTTTTGTATATTTATTCACAAATTTTTTATATAAATTTAGGTTTATGCAAATTTATAAATTCGCAAAGTATAAAAATAAACGAGTATGCATAATGCAAATACTCGCCCTAAGAATGTCAAAATAAAAAACGCACTCTTCTTTAAGTGCGTTTGTGCTTTATAACAACCCTATCTTGTTAAAACTATGTCCTCCATATTATTTATCGCCTCGTTGACAAGTAGGTCTACATTCAAAAACTTCTCTTGATATTCTGCTTTCTTTATCGTTGGCCTAATTACTGGATATTTTGGCAGAAAGACAGTGCAGCAATCCTCGTATGGCAGAATAGACGTGTCATACGTTCCTATATCTCTCGAAATCGCAACTATCTCCTCTTTGTCAAAACCAATAAGCGGTCTAAACACCGGCAGCGACACAACCGAGTTCGTTACGTTTATGCTCTGCATCGTTTGGCTTGCAACTTGCCCCAAACTTTCGCCGGTTATAATCGCCCCAAGATTGTTCTTTTCGCAAATCCTCTCCGATATACGCATCATAATTCTGCGCATTATCGTGATCATATATTCCTCGTCGCAGTTAAAGTGTATTTGTTCCTGAATCTTTGTGAACGAAACGATGTGCAAAGTTAATTTATCGACATACTTACACAACTCTTTTCCAAGCGTAATAACTTTTTGTTTCGCCTGTTCACTTGTATATGGATATGAGTGGAAGTGCACTGCTTCAAGTTCAAGTCCTCTTTTTGCCATCATATAGCCAGCAACCGGACTGTCAATACCACCCGAAAGCATCAAAAGTGCGCTTCCTGCAGTACCAAGTGGAAGCCCTCCGCGACATTTTACACTTTCATAATATATGTAAGTCTTCTTATTTAGTCTTATATCTATATATATGTGCGTTTTTGGATTGTGCAAATCCACGCTGCTTTCCGGACAGTTATCCAACACAATTCCGCCAAGTTTTGCTTCAAAATCAGTCGAATGAATAGGAAATGTTTTGTCAGCCCTTTTCACATTCACTCTAAACGTGCCAACAATGTCGATTTTCGCAATGTAATTTTCGATATTTTCGACCGACGTATCAAGTTCAACCGCCTTAGAAACAGATATCAAGCCAAAAACATTCGTAAGATCGGATATGATGTTTTCTTCAAGCGATTCCCTGTAGCCAGAAATCAAAATTCGCCCTGGCGTAACCGTCAAATCAAAGTCATATTCGATAAGTTTTATCTTGATATTTCCAATCAGTTGTTTTTCAAACTCTTTCTTGTTTTTGCCTTTTAAAAACAACTCTCCAAATTTTAAAAGCAGCACTTTTTTCATCAGCCGACAGCCTCCTTTAATTTTTTATAACAATCAAGTATAATCTTTCCCGCTTGCATAACCTCTTTTTCCGTTAAATAGGCAGAAAAACTAACTCTGCAAGACGACAAAATATCTTCGTTTGATATTCCCATTTCCTTTAAAATTCTGTTGCCCGCTTTTTTAGCCGAACAAGCACTACCAAGTCCAACAATAACATCACGAGCCTCTAAGGAATGCAGCATCGTTTCACCCTTAACACCTTTAAATATCAGCACTTCAATGTATGGAGAACCGCCACAGTCCAAAATCTTTATATTTTGCTCGCTTGCAAGAGTATCGTTTAAAATCTTCTTCAATTTTGAAACGTGGTCGTAATTTTTCTCCACATCAACAATCTCAAGCGCCTTAGCCATAGCCATAATTCCGGCAACATTTTCCGTTCCAGAGCGCAAACCAAACTCTTGATTTCCGCCATCAACAATGTTTTTAACACTGCTCATATCTCTTATGTAAAGTCCGCCAACGCCCTTAGGCCCGTAAAATTTGTGAGCGCTAAAACTTAGCAAATCGATTTTAAGATTTTCAACCGAAAATGGTATTTTTTCAAATCCCTGAACGGCATCAACGTGCAAAAGTGCCTTAGGACAAACACGATCGCGTATGCGTGCAACCCCCTTAATATCGTTGATTGCGCCGGTTTCGTTGTTTACAAGCATACAACTTATAAGTCGCGTATCTGCATCGACAACCTTTTTTAATTCAGTTAAATCGATTTGTCCATCTTTGGTAAGTTTCACAAATCTAACATCTTTACCGGCAAGTTCCAGCCCTTTTGCAACATTATATACCGATGGGTGCTCGCCACTAGAGAAAACATAGTTGTTTTTGCCGTTCCTAACACACCCTTTAATGGCTAAGTTGTTGCTTTCGGTTGCTCCGCCGGTAAACACCACCGTTCCTTTTGTTGCGCCCAACTTCTTTAAAACCTGTTCTCTAACCTTATCTAATTTCTCGTAAACATAGGCACTTTTCTTAGAAACTGCAGAAGGATTATAGAAATCTTGACACGCGTAAAAAGAATATACCTCGGCACATTCTTTTAACATTTGTGTAGTTCCAGCATTATCAAGATAGATCACATCATTCTCCTATATGTGTAAATGCTATATTGCATATTACACAACATATTGTGTAGTATTCAACAATTACTACGCTCTAAGCGTAGCACCACAGCGGTATTGCAAAGACTTTATAACCTTGTTAAGTATTGCATTAAGTTCTTCACTAGTCAGCGTCTTTTCTTCGCTCATCAAGTGAATTTTGTATGCAAGGCTTATTTTTCCTTCGCCCAGACTTTCACTCTTATAAACATCGAATAGGTCTGCATCTACATAATTTTTGCCACAAGCAGATTTAATTACCGACAAAATCTCTTCGTTTGTAACCTTGCTATCAACAACAATCGCAATATCTCTTTCAACTGCAGAAAATTTTGAAACTTCCTTAGTTGCATAAGTTTTTTCTGGAAGAGATGACAGATAATCTGTGTCGAGTTCGCCGTAGTAAACATCGCTTCCAATACCATAGTTTTTAAGAACTTTTTTATGGACTTTTCCAAAGTAGCCCACTCTCTTGCCATCTGCAGTAACTATGTCAGCGCTAACTCCTGGATGCAAGTATGGTTCTGTCGATCTTACAAGTTTATATTCAATAGGTAGTGATACAAGCAGATTCTCTATTACGCGTTTTAGCATATAGAAATCATATCCATCTTCACAAACCGCAATCGAAAGTCTGTTCTTTTCTTCTGGAAGTTCCTCAAGAGGCAACTTCTTTGGCAAATATACCCTTCCGGTTTCAAAGAATCTTAGGTTTTTGTTTCCAACAGAAAGATTGTATTTTATATCTAGCAAAAGAGCGTGTGCCATAACCGTTCTTACCGTTGAAAGATCTTCATTTATTGGGTTTGCAATTTTTATCACATTCTTGCGCTCGTCGTTTATCAAAAGTTTGTCGCAAGCAGTTGAAGAATATAATGAATAGTTTAGGGTTTCATAGAATCCGTCGTCAACAAGTTGATTCTTTAACGAGTTTTCAAACACAAGACGAGGTTCATAAGCACCGATTGTTATCGAAGAATTTTCAAACACATCGCCTGATATTTGATTGTAGACATCGTAACCATATATTCTAATAAGTTCCTCTGCAATATCATTTTCCGCCTCTATATCTTCACGATAACTTGGCACAACGCACGAAAGAACGTCGCCATTAAGCGAGGATTCAATTCCAAGATTGTTCAATATCTGCAAAACTCTGTTTCTTTCAATCTTAATGCCAAGAATTTTATCAACTCTAGACATTGAAACGTTTATCTTTCTTCCCTCAGCCTTTTTGTTGTAAGTATCAATAATTCCATCGACAATCTCGCCACAACCAAGCGTATAAACAAGGTTTAAAGCACGTCTAATTGCTGTTTCTGGAGTGGTGATGTAGACATTTTTAGAGTATCTAATTGAAGAATCGGTTGCAACACCAATCTTTTTACTTGTCAAACGAACACTCTTTAAATCAAACACAGCACACTCAAACACCGTTGCAGTAGTATCTGGCTGAACACAAGAGTTTGTTCCGCCGATAATTCCAGCGATTACAATAGGCTTTTCGCTGTCAGCAATAACCATATCATCACTAGAAAGTTTGTATGTGTTGCCGTTTAAAACAGCAATCTCTTCATCATTCTTGGCTTGTCTTACAATAATATGTTTTCCAGCAATATGCTGATAGTCAAAAGCGTGCATTGGTTGACCTTGTTCAATCAAAACATAGTTTGTTATGTCAACAATCGTATTGATAGGTTTAATTCCAACTGCATTCAATCTTGCTCTAAGCCAAAGTGGAGATCTTTCGAGTTTTAAGTTCTTCACATACGCAGCCATATAGCGAGGACAATTTTTCGTTTTAACATCAACAGTGATGTATTTGTTGACATCATCACCCACCGTTTTATATGAATAATCAACGTCTTTAAAAGGTCTGTTGTATATAGCACACAAATCACGCGCAATACCGATAACACTGTTGCAGTCTGGTCTGTTTGGTGTTACGTTAATATCGAACATAACGTCATTCAAAAGCAGCGCATCTTCAATCTTAGTGCCAGGTTTCATATCTTCTGGCAGAATCAAGATGCCGTTAACCGAACCGCCCTCAATATAGTTTTCATCTATTCCAAGTTCTTCGCCAGAGCAAAACATTCCTTCACTTTGAACACCTCTAAAATTCGAAGGTTTAATCTTCACTCCGTTAACAAGGTCTGCGCCATCTAAAGCAACCGGAATATGAGCACCTTCAAAAACATTGGTGGCAGAAGTGATTATTTGAACTTCCCTATCTCCTAGTTTGTATGGCAAATCTGCAATTTTTCAGCGTTAGGGTGCTTTTCTATCTTTGTAATAAGACCAACATAGACATCGTGCAAATGTGCATTTTGATAAACAACATCTTCAACTTCAAGTCCTGAAATTGTAAGTTTGTTTGCCATATCTTCTGCCGAAACATCTATATCTATAAAATCTTTCAACCATTTATATGATACTTTCATCTTTCTCTCCTAATTTATAAGCTTACATAATACGCTATATATTGTGTAGTATGTTGCATACCACAACCAATTTATCGCATTTGCTTTAAAAACCTCATATCGTTTTTAAACAGATATTTGATGTTTGGTATTTTGTTTGTTACCATAACACTTCTATCTATCCCAGGCCCAAACGCAAATCCGCTGTATTTCTTGCTGTCGATTCCACTCATTTCAAGCACCTTTGGATTTACAACACCAGCCGCAAACACTTCGGAGAAACCTGTTCCTTTACAGATCGTGCAACCCTTTCCGCCACAGATTTGGCAAGTTGCATCAATCTCGATGCTTGGTTCAGTGAATGGGAAGTATGATGGACGAACTCTCATCTTAACATTTTCGCCATACAACTTCTTTAAAATCGTTTCTATCATCTTCATAAGGTCTTTAAGTCCAACGTTTTCGTCAACAACAAGCGCTTCAAATTGGTTGAAGATAGGAGAATGCGAACTGTCATCATCGTTCCTATATACTCTCCCCGGGCAAACAATCTTAAATGGTGGCTTAAGCATTTCCATTGCGTGGACTTGCATATTTGATGTTTGTGTTCTCATCAAAATGTTGTCTGTGATGTATAACGAGTCTTGCATATCACGTGCAGGGTGATTTTTTGGCACGTTTAAAGCCTCAAAGTTATAATAATCTGTGTCGATTTCTGGTCCTTGAATAACGGTAAAGCCCATAGCAACGCAGATATCCATAAATTTGTTGTTGAAACGCGTTAAAGGATGCAAAGCGCCCTTTTTCGTGCCTTTACCTGGCATCGTTATATCAATCGCTTCGCTTTCCATCTCTTTTTCAAGTTTTTCTTCCTCTAAACGAGCCGTTTTTTCTGCAATCTTGTTCTCTAACTCTGCTCTAGCATTGTTCGCAAGCGAGCCAACTTCCTTTCTTTCTTCTGGCGAAAGTTCTTTCAAGTTGCGCAAAATAGCGATAAGTTCCCCTTGTTTTCCAAGAAACTTAACCCTAACTTCGTCTAGCGTTTTTAAGTCGTTACACTGCTCGATTTCTGCTACGCCTGCACTTAGAATTGTTTCTAGTTTTTCTTTCATTACACTCTCCTTTTGGACGTTTTGGCAATAAAAAAACGCCCTAAAATATTAGGACGATTAACAAACCGTGGTACCACCTAACTTCGTGCAAAAGCACCTTAATTACGCAATTACGCCTGCAAGCGGCAACTCCTACACAGAAAAATCCTTCAGAGCGCAACTAGAAAGTGAATTCAACACACTTCTTCTACCTCTTTTCAGCAACCGAGGCTCTCTGCAAGAAGTTTGGCGCGTTTACTACTCTTTCATCATAGTCTTTATGCGTCTAATTATACCTTTTAGCGCTTGAATTGTCAACTAAAATTTATCTCTTATCGGCAAAACGCGTATTTTTGCTTGAAAATGGCGAGATAAGATGTTAAAATTTCCGTATGGAAAAGTTCTATACAATTTTGGTTGACAACATAACAGCAAAAACAACGGTGTATCAATATTTGCGCAAAAACGGTTATTCCGAGCACTATCTGTCAAATCTGCGCACTCCTGGAAAGATTTTGGTAAATAGCACAGAAGCAACTATGCGAACGCAACTTAAAAACGGCGATACCCTTGCAATAGATAAGAATCCTTATAAAAAAACAGAGATAGCACTCTCTGCCAAACCCATCGAAATCGTCTATGAGGACGATAACTACTTAGTCTGCAACAAACCTGCCGGACTTGCATCAACGCCAACTCGCTCGCACTATGACGACAACCTATCCGCCCGAATTTGTTTCTATATGCAGCAGAAAGATGGCAACTTTACACTTAGAGTTATGAATCGCCTTGACCTTGATGTTTCCGGACTCGTCCTCGTGGCGAAAGACGCAATAACCTATCAAGCAACTTCAAACATTAAAAAAGAGTATTACGCAGTTTGCAACGGCATTATAGACAAAGAAACGGTCGTTGAACAACCGATTTACACCGAAAATATTGACGGCATCAACACGATGAAACGCATTTGCTCGCCACTTGGTCAATATGCAAAGACGACATTTTCTCCAATAAGTCATAAAAGCAATCAAACACTGCTTAAAGTCAGCATAGAGAAAGGCCGAACACACCAAATAAGAGTCCACGCCACCCATATAAATCACCCACTTGTTGGTGATAAATTATACGGAAGTGATGACGGAATCGACAGAATATTATTGCACTTAAAAAAGTTATCTTTTTATAACAAAATAAGCGATAAGCAGTATGATATAGAAATTCCACTTCCTAAATCTTTTGAAAAATAAAAATCTGTGAGGATCTCACAGATTTTTTAATAGGAAAACTATCTAGTGCAGTTTTTTGTGTTCTTGGTTTTCATAGAACTGTTTACGCTGCCTTTTGATTGTTTAGCAGAACTTTCAGAACTTGCTTCAGAACTTGCTCCGCTTTTTACGTTCTTAGTTTTCTTTTTTCCAAACATAGTTTATCCTCCTATTCTCAAGGTTTGCCCTTGATAGATATATTATCTTATAAATTTCAAATTTTATACATAATACATCATTTATATTGCAAAGATAAAAAATGTCTTAAAAAAGATCACAATCTATATAGTCAAGATATCAAAAAACAAAACAATTACTTACTTTTCTTTGTTGTCTTTGGTTTTGATTCTTCAAGCATATCATAGTATTCTTCAAATATGCTGATTGCAAGTTTTTCGTCTTCACAAACGCGAAGAGCATTTGTGCTTGCGCTTTCATCAACCCAGAATACAACTGCTTCGTCATCAGCAATTCCAGGAATCTTGTCGATTGGCTTTAAAATTGCATACAAAACGTCATCACGAGGAATAACTGCAATTTGTTCAAAAGACAATCTCTCTCCCTTGTCGTTTTCCAATACGATTGGTTCGTGGTTTTCTTTGTCAAGAAGAACGTCTAAAACGTCGAATTGTTCTTGTTCAACTTCAACCTCTTTAGAAATTTTTTCCAGTTTGCTTGATTTGTTTTTATCCATACTAACTCCTCTTTTATTTTATTTTGTCAAGATAATTTTGCAGAATAATTTGTGCAGAAACCTTGTCTAAAAGTTCTTTTCTTTTCTCCCACTTATAGCCGGCCTCTTTCAAATATTCATCTGCCTCATAAGAAGTATACCGCTCATCTTGGTAAAATACCTCTTTTTTTGTTGCAATTTTCAGTTTTTCGCCGAAATCTTGCACCTTTCTCGACATTTCACTTTCGCTGCCATCTGCATTTAATGGTAGTCCTAAAACTATGGCATAGACATCTTTTTGCTCAACAAGATTGCAAAGGTATTCGATATCCTTTTCATCTCCCATCGATTTATAGATGCTGTCAGCGGTTGCGATCGTGCCGGATAAATCCGAAAACGCAATTCCTATGCGTGCTTTGCCATAATCTAAGCCTAAATATCTTTTATATTGCATATAACACCATTTTCATTTTAGTAAATTTTAAGCAAAAAGTCAAACAAATACAAAAGGTTTTTATTATTTGCAATCATAAAGCGTATCGCCGACTCCCACGTTAACGATAAGTGGAACTTCAAAGTCAGCAACATTCTCCATAATTTCCTTTATCATTTTTGCAACAACATCAACTTCGCTTGGGTGTGTGTCGATGATAAGTTCGTCGTGAACTTGCAAAATGATGTGGCTCTTCATACCTTTAAGTTTGTTGAACGTTGCAATCATAGCAAGTTTTATTATATCCGACGCAGTGCCCTGCAAAGGCATATTCATTGCAACCCTCTCGCCAAACTTTCTTACCATATAGTTTGACGATTCAATCTCTGGGATTGGTCTTCTTCGTCCAAAATACGTCTTTGCATAGCCGTTTTCTTTTGCAAACTTAACGTTGTCGTCCATATATTTTTTCACCATTGGGTGCGTTGAAAAGTAGTTTTCGATATACTTTTTCGCTTTGTTAAACGATGTGTTTATACTCTGCGACAAACCATAGTCGCTTATGCCATAGATAATGCCAAAATTGACCGCTTTTGCATCTCTGCGCATATTTGGAGTAACTAGGTCGACATCAACGCCGTATATCTCGCTTGCAGTTGCAGTGTGAATATCAGCACCCTTTTTATACGCTTCAATCATCGACCTCTCGTCCGCAAGATTTGCAAGCAGCCTTAGTTCAATTTGATTATAATCCGCCGAGATTATCTTTCCGCCCTCAAACTTAGAAATGAATATCTTTCTAAGCATCTTACCCTCTTCATCTCTTGTTGGAATGTTTTGCATATTAGGGTCGGAACTAGACAATCTTCCGGTGTTCGTCTGTGTTTGATTGAAAACGGTATGAACGACATTTCCTGACGTTTCGCAGATATTTTTGTAAACATTGGTGTAAGTGCTTTTTAACTTATATACCTTTCTGTATCTTATAATCAAATCGACAATCTCGTTGTCGTATCTAAGTTCTTCAAGCACATCAACACTTGTCGAACGCTTTGAGTTGTTCATCGATTTTATGCCAAGTTTGTCGAACAGAATTGTTGCAACCTGTTTTGGCGAATTTATATTAAATTCTTCGCCGGAGATTGCAAAAATTTCGCTTGCAAGTTGTGCAATTTCGCCATCAAACTTCTTGTCAATTTCGTCGAGGCTTTTCTCGTCAATCTTAAAGCCCGTTTCCTCCATATCCACAAGCACTCTTACAAGTGGAATTTCAATGGAGTTATAGACATATTCAAGTTCGTTCTCTTTGAGCAAAATCATATACTTCTGCTTTTCGTCAAAATACTGCGCAACGCTTTCTGGCAGAGTTTTAGATATACTTGTGTAGCAAAGATATCTGGCGATTTCGATGTCAAAGAAGTTTTCAAGGTTGATTCCTAATTTGTTCAACCTTTTGATGTCGTTTTTGCTGGATATCGTTATTTTGCAGATGTTTTTGTCTTCAAAAACGCCCTTAAGCCTTGCAAAAACTTCATCAACGCCAATATATGCCGAGAAAAGATCGAGGTCCTTTTCGACATAATAAACCTTTCCATCTCCGCTACAAAATTCAAGCGCATCAAGATTGTAAGCGAACTCTCCGCGAATTGACTTTATAAGTGCATCAACCTCGCTAACACTGTTTATTAGCACGCGTTCTACACTAACCGGCTTTTTCTCATTTTCAAAGATATCATCACGCTTGGTAAAGGAATTAAATCCCCAATACTCAAAAAACTCACGCACTTTGTCGGCAAATGGATAGTAATAGGTGCATTCTTCGATATCGTTAAAATCAATCGCGCAGTCCGTTTTGATTGTTGCAAGCAATTTCGACATCTCTGCGTTTTGCTTGTCAGCAATCAACTTTTCTTTCAGTTTGCCGGTGATATTTTCGATATTTGCATACACATCGTCAAGGTCTTTATACTTGCTCAAAAGCGAAAGCGCCGTCTTTTCACCTATTCCGGCAACTCCTGGAATATTGTCGGACGAATCGCCCATAAGAGCCTTCATATCGACGATACGTGGTGGCGTAAAGCCATACTTTTCTTGTATTGCCTTCTCGTCCATAATCGCAAGGTCGGTTACGCCCTTGATTGTCAGCCAAACTTTGGTCGTTTTGTTGACAAGTTGCAAAAGATCTCTATCGCCTGACAAAATTATGTTTTCAACACCCGAGTTTTTGGCGAGTGTGCCGATGATATCGTCTGCCTCAATTCCCTCAACTTCAAAGGTCTTTATACCCATAATCGCAAGCATCTCTTTTATGTTTGCAAATTGTGAGATAAGTTCCGGAGGAGTCTCTCCGCGAGTGCCTTTATATTCGCTGTATATTTGATTTCTAAACGTCTGCCTCGCGTGGTCAAACGCAACAGCAATATAGTCTGGTTTTTGCTCAGTGATAAGTTTTATCAAGATGTTTGCAAAGCCAAATATCGCTCCTGATGGCTGCGCCTTGATATTAGATAAATAAGGCATTGCATAGAATGCCCTATTTGCTAAACTGTTTCCATCGATAATTAAAAATTTCTTCACTTTAACTCCATTATCTCACATAACATCAAAAATAAACATAAAATGTGAATTTATCGAATTAAGTTATCTTAAAAGAGCCAAAGCCTGTCCTGCTGTTTCGCCTGCGTTGATAAGTCCGTGAATTTGCTTAGACCAGATAAGGCAAACTACGTATGCAAGGATTGCAACTATAAGCAGAATGAAGAATACTGTTTTCAGTGGGCTTCCTGCAAAGTTTACAAGAGCAAAGCAGAAAATAATTACAACTCCACCGAAGTTTACAATCATATCAAACCAAGTGGTAAACCACCCCATGTCAAAAGTCAATCCATTGCTTACCTTGTAGTAGTTAACTGCCAAGAAGCCTATGTAGATGATTGACAAAATAGACAAAACTGTGTAAAGCGCTTTTTTCATTTATTTTCCCTCCTAAGATAAATATAACATAAAATAAACTAAATTTCAACCTTTATCTGTAAAAATATAAAAAATAAAACCGCCATTTTAAGCGGTCTTATTCTTTTGTTTTGTGCATATTTATATAAATTTTAGTATATTTATGCCGTATTTATCTTAACTTAATACATCTACTTTTCTGCGTTTTCCTCTTCATTTGTGTCGCCATCGTCATTGCTGTTTGAATCATCAACAACAAGCCCAAGCACCACCAAAACGCCGGCAAACGCAAGCAAAACTTCTTCAACTATTGCACTTTCAAATTCAAAATTGAATAACTTTGCAAGGCAATTTAAAAATATTATAAGTGCGCCCGAAAACGACACCCAAAAACTATACTTTTTCATTTTTTGAAACAAGTTTTTCATTAGATTTCTCCTTTAAAAAATCCTTTATATCTTCGACATCTTCCTCAAGTTTATCTAAAACATTCAAACCTTTGCTTAAACTTTCAATCGTCTGCTGATATTTCTCTTCGCGCTTGCGAGAATCCCTCATTTGTGTAAAGAACAGCCAAACAAACAGGACTGCAAAAATTCCATTACTTACTACGATTCTAATAAGTTCATTCCAAAAATCAATCATCTTCTCTCCCACGCAAATTTAACGTTTTATCGACAACTATATTCTGCCTAAATTGGTAGAACAATTTTTTGTTGTAGAATCTTGCATAGTTTTTGTCTATAAGTTTCATACAACAACGTCGAATACGATTTTTGGTTTGCAGATTTCACATTCTTTAGATGGCGTGCTTATCACAAATTTAAAGGTATTTCCAAGGCAAGATACGCTTAATCTCTGCTCTCTTTCCCCACCCACAAAATCGAATTTTTTGCTTTCTATGTCGCTTATAATTTCGATTGTGCAATCGGTTTTTGTTGTGAGCAAAATCTCTTTTATCTTCTTTCTCTTACCTTGATAGCCTAAGTCTGTAGCAAACGATTCCCACACTTTTACGCTGTCATCGTCAAACGCACTGCCGTAATTTCCAAGTTGACCGACGTGAGAACTAAGTTTTCCATTAAAGCACGCTGCAACGCGACAATATTCTGGCAAATCGATTTTGATAATGCGCTTTATGTCAACTCCGCGCAAAATCTCCACCTTTTTGCTTTCTATATCAATTTCAAACAGCACATTGTTCACAAAATTCTCACTTTCGCAACCAACTTTTCTTTCGTCATCAAAGTTTAGTCGGCTTGCAAGATAATACTTTCCGTTTACCGCACAAGAGGCACAATTTGAGTTGTCTAGTTTTGTGAAATATCCATCATAATCGGTGCAAATTTTTGTAACAGACGAGCCGTTAAAGGCATACAAACCATCTCTTGTAACAAAGTAAACGGCAGAGTTGCAAACGCATATCGAATCTTCAAAAATCCTCGAAGTTGAAGTGAACAAATGAGTAAAAGTAAACTCCTTTGTAGGTGTATATTCCGAGATTCTTGTTATGCCGTGCTCCCTGAATAAATATACATAATTGCTGAACACAACAAGTTTAGTAAACGAACCACGCTGATCTAAGAACTGTATTACAGAAGACGTTTCTTTATCCCATTCGCGCACATCTAAGTTTTCCTGGTAGACAAGTTCGTTGCGGTTTGAATTTGTGATTCCAAACAGTTTATCATAGTGAACCGCACAAGAAAGCAGTGGAGGGACTTCACTGTAAAGGCTTGTTTGGTATGCCGAAGAATATACAAGTCCATCTGGCGTGAAGTAAAGTATGCAATCTCTGTCGCCGATTCGATATTCAAAACACGAGATAATCTCCTTTATCTCAACATCGCTCTTTATGACCGGTATTCCAAGTTCGTCTTCAAGCAGCACGCAATACCACAATCGCCCTTGTTGATCTACCACATTTAAGTGATAGTAGTTTTTGCCGTCTTCGGTGTTTTTGAATCTGTAGCAATCTATCCACTTAATTTCGGTTATACCTCTGCCCAAAAAGTCAAAGGTATGCAATTTGCTTAAGTCAGCTGCGCTGTAAGGCACTTCAAGGTCCTTAAAGCCAAGCCCAGTTTTTAGTGCACCATCGGCAAGAGAAAAGTTGTAGGAGTTTTTGCAAGCCGTTAGATTTTCTACGCTGTCATCTTTTTTGGACTTTATTCCAGCATCAAAAACCGAAAATACTATGTCTTTCTCCGCGGTATGTCTGTGCTTTCTTAGTTTTTTATAAATTAGCAAAACCAATTCCTCTTTGGAAGGCACATCTCTGTGTGTTTTCTTGAAAGCACAAACAACGACTCCTTAAAACGCTCTTCCCAAACTTCCGCCTCATCTCCAAGCCCATCGCAAAGCAGATATTCGCTTGCTAGTCCGTAAGCAAATATCCTTGCAGTCAGTCCGTTTGAAAAGTCGACATTACTGTCTATTGAAAGTTCTTCTGGAAGATAGGAATACGTAAGTTTAGTTGCGTGCCCCATAATCTCAACATAGTTTGGATATTTTCGGTATCTAACATTTCTGCCATATTTCCCTTTAACTGCGTATATGCTTAAAAGATTCTTAGATAAAGTCGAAAAATTTAGTGTGGAGTTTTTGACATCGATATCTTCGGTAATTAAAAGTGGCAAATAGTCCGTTGCAATCTCCTGATTTAAAAAATTGAAATATTTATGCATTAAATTAAGTTTCTTTGTTTCTGCTGAGTTTAATTCTGCAGTTGTTTGTATCTTTTCTGCCAACTCTCTTTCGCCAACAAAGCCGAAAGCGATGGCAATTATCTCTTTAACAGTCATACAACCTACCCTCCGCTTCATTCAAAATTTTGCGACATTGCGCCTTAAGATTTTTCTCATTTTCCGCTTCAATCTCCTCAAAGAGTTCGTCTTGCTTTTCCTTTCTCGTTTTTAAAGCAAGGCTAATCGTCCGCTCATCTAAGGTGTTATAAGGGATTGTAAGGCAAAACGTGTCATCGCTTTGCAAACTGTTGTGCAGTTCCAACTTTTTGCGTTTTAGGTTGAACACAACAAAATATCCCCTATCAATTTCTTTCAGCCTTTTTGTTATATCAAGGCAATCGCTGTAAATTTTAAATGATTTATTTTCCATAATTTTCCCTTAAAAACCTAACGAAAAGAGAAGCAGGCTTTCTGCTTCTCTAAACTTAGGAATATAAAATTTATTCTGCTGCGGTGAGTGTGTCTGCAATGTTTGAAATCTTGCCTTGTCCGCCTGGCTTATCGCAGATAAGTTCAGCATACTTAACAAGTGTTGCAGTGTATGCTGCATAGCCTGGAATTTGTTTTAAGATTCTGCCGTTTTCGTCAGAAAGCCAATTCCAATCTCCCATCTCATACATTGTGAAGTCGTTTGTGTTAAGAAGATACATCGTCTTTTCTGGAACAAATCTATCTCCAACAACCGGAATGCCATTGTATGCGATAGTTTTAAATCCACCGTTAAGTTCTGCAACGTCTATATTGCGTCTGTATGCACCAAGATATTCTTGGAACAAACGTCTAATAGATTTTGTTGTTGCAATGTAGTTTACGTTTGAATCTCTGTTCTCTTCAAGGTAATCAATCACCGTTTGAATTAAGTTTTCACTTAAATATGATAGTTCAGCATTTTCGTAAGGTTTAAGCCAAGCATAATCGCTCTTTTTAAGCCCGTAGAGAGTTTCATTAGCGAAAAGCCCTTCAATTCCGGTAATCTCTTGATTGATTGACTTTTGATTGTAAATCTTACTGCCATATCCAACAGAACTTGATGTATAGTTTCCAGCATCGGTGTAAACTTTGTTTTCAACTCTGTCTACATAAGTGATTGTAAATGGTGTGGCAGTAGATGCAAGTTCATCTTCCTCAGTATAGAAGTAAACAACCATACCTTCAACCAAGTTTCTAGTTGAATCTACGGTAACGTTTTTGTTGTCCGCGTCCATAGCAGTTATTGTTGCAAGACAGCCAGAGCCAGTTCCAAAAAGCATTCTTCCAAGGTTGAAATTGCTTGCCTTTATTAAACTTTCCATCTCATCGTTCAAAAGATTTACAAATCCCGAAACGCTATTTGCAGTTGCTCTAACTGCCTTATCTGTTATTTCAAATCTGCCATAGAGATTTTTAAGAGTTGAAACAAATTCAACATAGTTTTGTTTTGCAACAACTGGCAACGCTCCATCTTCGCTTGTAGCACCTACTCCGCCGTTAATTCCAACTGGTGCAACCTTTTTAATTTCCTTGCCGAAGATGTTATTGCTTGAATGTTTGATTTGTGCAAGAAGTGGATTTGCCGCAACATTAAGTTGATTTGCAACAACGCCCAAATACACCTCTTTTAGCGCATTTTCAGCACTTTCTAATGTAACCATTATATCTTTCTCCTTTCTTTAAGAAAATAAGTCAAACAGCACGCTTTTTGCATCTTTAAGATTTGCCGGCTTTGTTACAACATTCTGTGCAACTCTGCTTCCGGAAGAGGCAATCTTAATTGGAGTGGCATTTTGCGTTAGTTGACTTATATAATCCTTTACAACCATATCCTTTATCTCTTTGTTATTTAAAACATAGTTGTAAACAACGGAATCTCCGTCAGTGTTTGCTTTCAATTTATCAAAAACAATTTCCGCCCACACGTAACTAAACGGATCTTCCATCTTTTTGAGTGTGTCATCTGCTAAGACCTTATCCTTAAGCATCTGCGCATACCCTTGTGCTTCCCCATTGCTTAAAAGGAACGCGTTGAGTTTTTTATCGACAACTTCATTTGTGTTATCTTCCTCTTGCGTTTTATCTTTTTCTAACTGAGAAAGTCTTTGACTCTTTTTGGTGAATTCCCTTTCGAGGTTGTTGTATGCTTCATATAGAGCCTCTACACTTTTAAACTTCCCGATAGTTTCGCCTTTCTCCGCTTTGCTCTCTAAAGCATCTGCCTCCTCTTTAGGTTCATTTTCACCATTATCTTGGGAGCCGGCATCTTCCTTTAAAGTTGATTCTTCCGGTTGTTCCCAATCCTTTTCCTCTTCTTCCATTTGTTATTCCTCTTCGTTTTTATTTTCTTTTAAAAGTTGCTTATGTTTTGCAATATGCTCCATAAATATCCTTTCGGCATCGCTGTTATCAAAGTCAAAACTGCCAGAAAGCATAAACGCAATATGTTCATTTATGTGCAGTTCGTGATTGTCAATCGCCTTAACTTCCATCACATTGCCTTTAAGCATTGCAAGGTTTTCGTTGTCCGCTCTCCTAATGTGTAGTTGTTCAACATCTTTTGCGCTTTCCCAAACTCCAAAGCCAATCATCTCCAATATCTTGTTTTTTGTGCTTGCGGAGAGTTTGCCATCATCGTCATTTAGGATTCCTTTTTCAATGAGTGTATACACCATCTCTCTGCGCTGAGAAAGTGTGTCAACCGGCAAATAGTCAGTGTCGATTTTGACATCTTCGCTTGAAATGTCGTTGCTTGTAAAATAAAATATTTCTGGTTCGCCATTTTCTCCAACAATCTTTGCTATTCTAGGCAGAGAGGCGTATTGCTTATATAACCTTAAAATGTGCTGTCCAACGTCTTTAACTGCCTCTTTTAAACTGTCCGAAGTAAAAGCAAGGCGCGATTCGTTTTCGTCGATAAGAAGTTCCAGCGCAACACCGCTCACCGAAGACGACACCTTTTCTATATCGCCAAAGTCATTCGTTCCGCTTATCGATGTAAATTCATTTAAAAGCCTTTCTTCCTCTTTTTCAAAGTCGGTCGAGATGTTTTCGCTTTCGAGGTATTTTGGTGCGTTTGCGCCCTGTCTATACACTAATATCTTTCCAGGTGCAAGCCCTTCTTCTTCCAAATTATCAACATCAACCGAGCCGTCTTCCACCGTCAGCACGCCCATAGTAAGTCGATTTAGATATTCGTGTTTTCTGTTCTTCACGGCGTTGTATGCGCGTTGAACCGGAATCATTCTTTCAATCAAACTCTTTCCCCAGAACGAGCCTATTTCGTCAGCGCAAACTTGCTTTATAAATGGAAAATCGCGCTTGCCGTTCTGCCCATTGATGTAAGGCAGTTCTCCGTCATAAACAAGTTTGTCGCCAGCAACGATAATGAGTCTTCCGTTTGGATATTCCACGCTTGGCCTAACATACTTTTCTAAAACAAGCACGGCATCTTTCTTTGTCGAAGATATCAACTTGCTTCCAATCGAGTTATATCCAAGTCCGCCGAGGTTCTTTGCGTTGTTAAGCGTAAAGATGTCGATATTCTGCCCATCTACCTCTATGCCATACATCAACCTAACATCATTCCTTGTATATGCCTTTGCGTGTATCAAACTTTGGCAATCTTCGATATTTTCACAGAAGGACGAATCTGGATAGATTTCAAATGGCGAACAAACTGAGATGTCGACATCGCCCGCCTTTATCTCCTTGTTATCTTCATCAACAGCCACCGTTTGACCCAAATTGGTGTTCCAAAAAACCTTATAAAAACTCGTTCCGCAAATTTCACTCCATTTTGTTGCTTGATTTATCTTTTTCTGCAAACTATATTTGTCTGAAACGGCGTCTAAAATCTTTTTAGACACCTTCGCGGTATATAAATCTCTTTCCTCGTTTGATGCCGGAAAAACCCTCAAATTTGGCTTTATTTGCGTAAGTTTTGACAGTCTTATATCTATCTTAGAGGCAATATGGTTAAAAACTTCGCGTTCCTCCCAAAAATATTGCCTGTTTATCTCGTCGACGTTTCCGCCGTAGTTGACGCCACAAAATTGATTTCCCATATAAAAGTTCATATTCATCTGCCACTGCACATCAAACGGACGTCTTTCGCGAGCGCGCTCTTCAAAATCTGCAAGCACCTCTTTTACAACAGGATTAATCTGTTTGTTCATCTCTCTTCCTCCTATTTGGTTTGTAATGAGATTCGATAGCCTTTGGAACGCACTCTTTTGACAGAATTTTATAAAGTTCTTTCATACAACTGCTGCAAAAAGCAAACTCGTTGTGTATCAGTCCGCGCTTTGAAACATAAAAATCTGCAAAGTTTCCACAACCGGCAAAATCGCACTTTACTTTGTGTTGACATCTTTCAACTTTCACTTTTCTCCTCCTTTAAAATTTTTAAAAGTCGCTTTTTCTCTTTTTTAAGCATAGTAGATGTCATATTCAAAAACCGATTCTCATCTATTTCGTTTTTCTCCAATAAAATCTTCACTGCTGCGATATCTGGCGGATTATATTTTCTTGTGATTTTGCGCTTGTTAAGAACTTCTTTTCCGTTTTCGTCAAGAGAATATTCTTCAACAACTTCGTTGCTAGAAAATCCCACCGCCTTTTTAAATAGCGCTTCCTTAATTTTATCTTCGTCCACCCTTCTATCTCCTTGCGACTTTTGCCGATATTTTAAGCGCCAAAATTTGCGCAATCAAGTTTTTATGACAAAATATTCACAAATTTTTGATAATTCAATAGAATGTTAGTGTAGGGGCAAATCACGAATGAAGAAAATGTTAAAGTTTGAACACGTCAATTATTTCTATCAAACTACTGATGATGAAATACACGCCATCGATGATTTAAGTTTTGATGTTTTTGAGCACGAATTTGTCTCTATTGTCGGCCCTAGCGGCTGTGGAAAGACGACGATTCTGTCGCTTATTGCCGGACTTTTAAAGCCAAGCAGCGGAAAAGTCCTTTTAGACGGCAAAGAGTCTTTAAACAAAAATGATATAGGATATATGTTCCAACGCGATATGCTGTTTGATTGGCGGAGCGTTTGGAAAAATATAACAATCGGCTTAGAGATTGAGCATAAAAATGTAGCGGAAAAACTTTCGTTTACAGAGGAGTTATTAAAGAAATATAATCTATACAATTTTAAAGACAAAAAGCCAAGTTCCCTTAGTGGCGGAATGAAACAGAGAGTCGCATTGCTGCGCACACTTGTTCTTGATCCAAAGTTGTTGCTCCTTGACGAGCCTTTCTCCGCCTTGGATTTTCAAACGCGCGTCTCCCTCTGTGATGACGTCTACGAGATAATTAAAGGCGAAAAAAAGACTGCCATACTTGTTACGCACGACATAACCGAAGCGATAACAATGTCTGACAGAATAATTGTGCTTACAGAAAGGCCGGCACGTGTAAAGGACATCATCACTCTCGACCTAAACGGCGAAACTCCGCTTAAACGAAGAGAGGACGATCGATCCAACGAATACTTCCAAAAAATATGGAGAGAACTGAACAATGAAGAGGCCAACTAACTTTTCTCTATCGCACAAACTCTTTATAAAGAAACTTAAAAAAGATAAGTTTACAATAATATTTTTTCGAGTATTCATAATAATTGCACTGCTATGCCTATGGGAACTTTTTGCTAGAATAAATGTTTTAGATCCCTTTTTCACAAGCAGTCCGTCAAGAATCATAAAGCAACTTGTTGAGTTGTTTAAAACGGGCAATCTCCTGCACCATATATTTGTTACGCTGTCCGAAACGATAATTGGCTTTTTAATCGCGACCATACTTGGCTATATCATCGCTGTTTTATTGTGGTGGAACGAGAAGATAAGAAAGATATTCGAGCCATATATCGTCGTGTTAAACTCCTTGCCAAAAATCGCCTTAGGGCCTGTGATTATCCTTTGGGTAGGTGCAGGCACAAGCGCAAAAATTCTTATGTGTGTG
>CANQIX010000008.1 GCA_947624105.1 uncultured Clostridia bacterium | reverse complement strand
GCTGCCTATTCTGCACCTAAACGGCTATAAGATAAGCAACCCAACCGTGCTGTCAAGAATCCCTAAAGCAGAACTTAAAAAACTTTTAGAGGGCTATGGATACGACCCCGTTTTTGTCGAAGGGAGCGACACAAAAAAGATGCATCACCTTATGGCAGATGCAATGGACGAGTGCATCGAAAAGATACAACAGATTCAAAAAGACGCACGCAGTGGAAAGAGCGAAGATCGTCCAGCGTGGCCAATGATTGTTCTGCGCACACCAAAGGGTTGGACTGGACCTAAGGTTGTTGACGGCAAGATGGTGGAGGGCAGTTTTAGAGCGCACCAAATTCCTGTCGATATGACAAGCAGCGAGCATCTGCAAATCTTAAAAGATTGGCTTTTAAGTTACAAGCCAGACGAACTCTTTGACAAAAACTACAAACTGAGAAAAGACATCGCATCTGTTATCCCTGCCGAAAACAAGCGTATGTCTGACAGCCCTTATGCAAACGGCGGAAGGCTTTTAAAAGAACTTATCACTCCAAGCATAGACGACTATGCCGTAGATGTCAAAAAGCACGGCGCTGTTTTGGCGCAAGATATGAACGTGCTTGGCGGATATATTAGAGATTTGTTTATTCTTAACCGCGAAAACAGAAATTATCGCATATTCAGTCCTGACGAGGCGATGAGCAACAGACTTTACAAGGCATTTGAAGTTGAAAATCGAAGTTTCAACGCAAAGATATTAGACACCGACGAAAAACTCTCCCACACCGGCAGAATTATGGACTCCTACCTCTCCGAACACCTCTGCGAAGGTATGCTTGAAGGCTACCTCTTAACCGGCAGACACGGAATGTTCGACAGTTACGAGGCGTTTGTGCGCGTGGTTGACAGTATGGTTGCTCAGCACGCAAAATGGCTTAAGATGTGCAACGATATTCCTTGGAGAGCGCCAATTTCCTCCCTCAACCTTGTGCTTACAAGCAACGTTTGGCAACAAGACCACAACGGCTTTACGCATCAAGACCCTGGTTTCTTAGACCACATCGCAAACAAAAAGGCAAAGGTTGTAAGGGTGTATCTCCCTGCCGATGCAAACTGCCTGCTTTCGTGCTATGACCACTGCGCAAAGAGTAAAAACTATGTCAACGTTATCGTCGCATCAAAACACCCAACAAGTCAGTGGCTAAGTATGAGTGAAGCAAAAGTGCACTGCGAAAAAGGTATAAGCGAGTGGAAGTGGGCCGGACTTAACGATACGAAAAATCCAGACATCGTAATTACTTGCTGTGGCGACACTCCAACGATTGAAGCGCTTGCAACGGTTACACTAATAAAGGAATATCTGCCAAAACTAAACGTCAAATTTATCAACGTTGTCGACCTTATGAAACTGAGTGCAAACAACGAGCACCCTCACGGCTTAAGCAACAGAGAATATGACGCGCTGTTCACAGAAAACAAGCCAATCATCTTCAACTTCCACGGCTATCCACAACTTATTCATATGTTAACTTACCAGCGCCACAACGAAAATCTGCACGTTGCCGGCTATCGCGAAGAAGGCACAATCACCACCTCTTTTGATATGAGAGTGCGCAACCACATCGACCGCTTCCACCTCTTCTTAAAGGTTTTGCAATATGTTGACATTCCAAAGCAAGAGAAGGACGCTTTAGAAAAACTTATGAAAAAGAAACTCGCGGCGCATCAAAAATATATCGAAGAAAACGGAGTTGATATGCCAGAGATTTTAGATTGGCAATGGAAATAAAATAAAAGGGTTGCAAAAGCAATCCTTTTTTAATTTTCTTTCAACTTTTCTTGATAACACCAATAGCACATACCTTCATACTTCTCGTCTGCGCCAATCTCAATCTCCGCTCCGCTTGTTGCAATTTTTCCGTTGACAAAGCGCGCATTGACTGTTGCCTTTCTACCGCACCTGCAAACGCTTTTTATCTCTTGTATGCTGTCGGCAAGTTCCACAAGACGTTTGCTTCCGGCAAAGAGTTCAGTTTTGAAGTTTGTTAAAAGCCCATAGCAGATAACCGGCAAATTGTGAGAGAGAAGTTTAAGTTCCTCCACCTGCTTAGGTGTTAAAAACTGACATTCATCAACAATGATAACATCTTTCTCTTCGGTTGTCTTCTGTTTGGCGTATAACTCTGTTAAATCTGTTTCCGTTCCAAACTTTGTGCAAGGAGCGGAAAGCCCGATGCGAGAAGTTACCATCGCCTTGCCACCATTTTCAAAGCGCGTATCGATGCTCGACTTCCACAGCAGCACGTTATAGTGCTTGTCGATATAGTTAAAACGGCACATAAGTGCGTTTGCCGTTTTGCTGCTTCCCATTGCGCCATACTTAAAATATAACTTCGCCATAACTACTCCCCTCTCTTTTTCTCCCTCTTTCTGCAGAGGTATAGCATCGTTGAAATAAATGCAATCATAACAATCCCAAACGCAAACATCAAAACTGTGTATGCAACTTGCCCATAAGCAAGTCTAAACTGCTCCATAAAGGCGATATTGCTGTAAAGCGAGTTGGTGTAGTTTGTGTTGAAGGCGTAGGAGCAGGCCAATATCAAAAAGTAGTAGGCGGTGTAGAGAATTGTGGTAACTAAGATATGTATCTTTTTAGGTTTGTAAAGCCCCAAACAAAGCAACCAAATCCAGTAAGCCACCACTAAAAAGTGATAGGCAAAGCCGTGGAAAACGGAGAAGTTTAAAAACAGATTGTCAAAGGCAATTCCTATTACTCTTGTTGGACTTATGCAAAGAAGAATCGTCATCAAAATTCCACCGCTCAGCGAACAACAATATCCCACCTGCTGTGCCCTTCCCCACGAAAACTGTGCAAACGAAAGCCAAAACAGAAAGAAACTGCAAAAATGCACCGGCAGACTGCGATATGTCCACTGGTTGGTTTTGACAAGGTAAGTCTGCTTAGCAATCTCCAAAACAATAGTGCATATTGCAATCAAAGTCAGTGGAATGTTCTTTATTTTGTCCGATTTGTTTTTTAGGATAAGTCTTAAAAACAGTCCAAGCAAAATAATCACGATAAACGTGATTGGCATACCTATCATTTGCGACTTTGTGTAACTGTAATCCATATCTATTTTATATCACACCCCGAAAATTTTTTCAACAAATAAGGCGATAAAAAAGCAAACAAAAGTTTGCTTAATTTTTATTCTTCTTCAACTTGTTTCTTTAGTGTCTGTCTGTCGATTTTTCCGTTAAAGAGTTTTGGCAGACTGTCAAGGTAGATGAGTTTTCTTGGAATCATAAAAGATGGCAAGTTTTCTCTTAACCCTTTGCAGATTTCGGCAGAAGTTGCACTTCCACTGTAATAGAGCGTGATTATGCTCTTTTTGGTGTTGTAAACACAGCACGCCTCAGCCACCTTGTCGTTTTTCAAAACGTTCTCTTCGATTTCGCCAAGTTCCACGCGGTGTCCCATATGCTTAATTTGATTGTCCTTTCTTCCAACAAAAACAAGGTTTCCGTCTTCGCCGAGATATCCAAGGTCGCCGGTGAGGTAGATTCGCTCTGGATAGATATCGTTCTGTGGATTTTGAATAAAGTTTTTGTTTGTTACCTCTGGATTCTTGTAATAGCCAAGTGCCAAACACTTTCCACTTACACAAATCTCTCCCACTTCGTTGACTTTTGCAACTTCGTTCTTTTCATTTAAAACAAACACCTTGCGGTTGGCGAACGCTTTGCCGATAGGCACGCTCTTTTGATATTCCACTCTATTATCCACAACAAAATAGGTGCAAGATGCCGTGATTTCGGTTGGTCCATAGTGGTTAACAAACATCGCGTCTTCTAGTTCGCTCTTCCACATATTTAGGTGCTTAACATCAAACACCGAACCGGTGAAGAAGACTTTTTTCACATACATAGGTTTGATTTCGCTGAAGATGTTAAACTGACAGCAAAGGGAAAGCGCCGCGCTCACCCAACAAATTGTTGTGATTTTGTTTTCATTTAGACATTCAAACAGCGCCTTTGGAATCGAAAACAAGTTCTTTGGAATAAACACCGTTTTGCAGCCGACAATCATAGGAATGTAGATGTCGCGTATGCCAGCGATGTAGTCTAGTGGCGCTTGATTTCCAAACACCTCATCTTCCTTGATGTTGAAGGTTTTAACAAAGGTGGAAAGATAGTCAACAACCGCCTGATGATTGGTAACAACTCCCTTTGGCGTTCCGGTCGAACCCGAAGTGAAGATAACATAAAGTGGGTCGATGTCTAAGATATTTCTGCGCCTTACGTCTATATTTTCTCTTTCTTTGCCGTTCACTTCTTCCTTTGCACACTCTTCAATTATGCGAACTTCTCCGCCATAGTTAAGCCCTGCAACAAGTTCCCTATCTTCGCTGTCGCAGATAATGAGTTTTGCCTCAGTCAACGACAAAATCGCCTCAATCTTGCTATTTGGCATCTCGGTGGAAATTGGCACATAAAAGCAGTTGCTCATAGCAATCCCAAGATAGCACGATGGCACAAGCAGATTCTTTTTGGAGATAACCACAACCGGCGACCTCTCTGGCAAAAGTCCACTTACAACCTTTGCAAACTTAAAGGCGTTTTCATACACCTTGTTAAAAGTGATCTCCTCGCCGTTAAATCTATATGCCACGCGTGTTGCGTATTTTTCGTTTGCGTTTTCAATTAAACTTACAATGTCCATACAATTCCTCTGTTACTAGTCAAAATTTTAACAATTTTCGGCGATTTTTGTCAAGATAATTTGATATACTACTATAATTTAGATATTTTAATTGAAATATACATCAACTATTTCGCAAAAAAATTTACATTAAATGTCGGTTTGTGTATAATGGATTTGGTTAAGGAGGATTTATGGATATAGGATTAAAAACAGACGACAAAAGTTTTAAGTTTCGCGTAGCCGGTTGCCTTGTGAAAGACAACTCCCTTTTAGGTGTGCAGATGTGCCACAACGGATTCTATTGTTTCCCTGGTGGCCACTTGCACGTTGGAGAAGACTCCATTGCTGCGATAAAGCGCGAGTTTAAAGAGGAAGTTTTGGTGGATTGCAAGGTCGAAAAACTCTTTGCAGTTATGGAAAACTTCTTCAAAAACAAAAAGGGTGTTTTGGTGCACGAAGTTTGCTTTTTCTATTTGCTTAGCGCCGATGTCGAGCGCAAAGACTACAATCGCGTAGAAAATGATGAAGGCGAACTAAAAGATTTGGAGTTTAAGTGGTTCGACTTAGACAAACTAGACAAAGTGGACTTTAGGCCAGACAGAATCAAAGAGAAATTGCAGAAAAAAGATTTCTCCTTTGAACACATAATTTACGACCAAACAAAATAAATTTGTCAAAATTATGTCGATTTTTGTTTTTAAAAAAACTTTTGTTATGTTATAATGTTTTTGAATTTAAAAAGGAGGTTTTATGAAAAGCGTAGCAATTAAAGCGGCTAAACAATTTGAAATTAAAGAAATTAAAGAGCCAAAAAGCACAAAAGGCAGCGTCGTTATCGAAGTGAAGTATGCCGGAATCTGCGGCAGCGACATTCACTATTGGGACGTTGGACAGCCAAAAGGACTTGTTTTAGGGCACGAAATCAGCGGAACTGTGCTTGATCCAGGCAGCAGAAAGGATCTTAAGGTTGGCGACAGAGTTACGGCAATTCCATCATCTTCTTGCGGAGTTTGCCCACAATGTAAATCTGGCAACCCTCAACAATGCAGACACGCCCTTACAGAAGCGTTTGGACTTGCAACCTGCGCACCAGGTGGACTTGCTCCAAGATTCAGCGTAAGAGCGCAAAATGTGCTTAAAATGCCAGACAACGTTTCTTTTGAAGAAGGCGCAATGGTAGAGCCTACTGCAGTAGGTCTTCACGCAGTTAAACTTGCTGACATCAAAGTTGGCGACAAAGTTCTTGTTGTTGGCGCTGGAATCATTGGACTTGTTTCTGCAATGTTTGCAAAACTATCTGGCGCAAGTTTCGTTGCAATCAGCGAAACAAACCCACAAAGAGGCAAAACTGCCGTTAAGTTAAAGGTTGCAGATCAATATCTTGACGCGTGCGACAAAAACTTTGCAGCAACTGCCGTTACAGTAAGCGGTGGCGGATTCGACAGAGTTATCGAGTGCTGCGGAGTTGGTCCAGCAGTTAACAGTGCATTTGTTGCCTGCAGACCTGGCGGAACAGTTGTGCTTGTTGGCGTTTCGATGGCACCAATCACAATCAACTCAATCGTTCCTGTTGTTTCCGAACAAGTTGTTAAGGGTGCATTTGCATACACAGACGAAGATTTCAAGTGCGCATTAGACTTGATGAGCAAAAAGATCATCGATGTAAAGAAGTTTATGTCTAAAATCGTTTCTCTCGAAGAAGTTCAAGCATCTTACGAAGAGTTAACAAGCGGCAAAACAACTTGCATCAAGATTTTGGTTGACCCACACAAGTAATTTAATTTAAAAAATAAAAAGGGGTGAAAAATCACCTCTTTTTTTATTAAATAAGTATGAAAATAATTATTTTTTAATTGTTAAAATTATTTTTATAATTATTTTTGAAAATATTTAAAAATCCCTAAATATCGTATTTTCCGCATTTTTATTTATTTTTTTATTATTTTTCTAAATAAATAATTTCTTTATTTAATTTTTTTGCATAATTTATTTCTTTTTGCGTGCTTTCTCCTATATATCCGCCCTTGTTTATCACAAAAATTGCGTCCGCCATCGCTATCTTTTTAAGATGTATCTCCTTTAGCCTTTGAATCTGCTCTACTGTTAGGTTCTTTTTACCCTTAAAGAACACCGGCATAAGCACAAGATTGCCTAAAAGCGAGAGTTCCTCTTGCACTTTAACAAATTCGTCTTCAAATTTTGCACTTCCGCAAAGTGTGATAACCTTTATTTCTCCGTCCATTTTTGTTTCCTACATTATTATACCACAAAAGCGCAAATTTTCAAAATGCTAGTCCGTTTTGCGCCATTTTGTCTAAAATTTGCTTCAAATTTAGTTGTTTAGAATTTAATTTATGTTATAATATAATTTACAGAGAGGTGAATCTTGTTTTCGCTAAACAAATACTTAAGATCATACTGGTTAAAAATCACATTGGGCTTAATTTTTAAGGCACTGGAAGTTGTCGCCGAGATTTTAACCCCTTTCCTTGTCAGCAAAATCATCGATATTGGAATTGCAAATAACGACAAGCCTTACATATTCACTATTGCCGCGGTTACCCTTGCGATAAACATCGCGGCAGTCTTTTTTGCACTTATCGCGCAGAAATGTTCGTCAGTAACTGCAAAGGGCGTTGGCAGAAACATAAGAAGAGATCTGTTTGCTCACATAAACACCTTCAGCCACGCAGAACTTGACAAATTCAACACAACAACCCTTGTAAACAGAACGATGCAAGACGTTTCGCAGATTGACAGAGCGATTGGAATGACAATTCGTCTTATCACCCGTGCCCCAATCTTGCTTATCGGCTCGCTTGTGATGTCAATAATAATCAACGCACAACTTTCGCTTATCTTCCTTGTTGCCGTGCCAATTATCTGTATCGCAGTGTTTATAATTATGAAGCGCTCTAGTCCACTCTTCGACAAAACTAAAGTGCGTCTAGACAAAGTAACAAACGTAACAAGAGATAACCTTGGCGGCATAAGAGTTGTGCGCGCTTTCAACAAGCAAGCCGACGAAACCGACCGCTTCCTTAAGGCAAACGACGACCTTACAAAAATCAACCTCGATTCCGTAAGAATCTCCTCAATTCTTCAACCACTTTTGTATGTCATCATCAACTTTGCCGTGCTTGCAATTCTATACTTCGGCGGAATCCAAGTAAACATCGGCAATGTTCAGCAAGGCGACCTTATCGCTTTCATAAACTACTTCAGCCAAATTTCGATGGCGCTTGTCATCGTTGCAAGAATCATAATCGTCTACACCAAAACCGGCGCAAGCATCAAACGTGTTAAGGAAGTTTTTGAAACACAAAACTCGCTTGCTCTCCCACAAACTCCATATCACTTCAACCCAGCCGACGTAGAGGGCAATGTCGAATTTAAAAATGTATCCTTCTCCTATGGCTCATCTAAAAAGAACGCCATAAACGACCTAAGTTTCACTGCCTTCACCGGAGATGTAATTGGTATTATCGGCGGAACGGGAAGCGGTAAAAGCACGATTGTAAATTTGATTCCAAGATTCTATGACGCAACTTCGGGCGAAGTGCTTGTAAACGGCGTAAACGTCAAGGACTATGACCCGGTTGAACTTAGAGATTTGATAGGCTTTGTTCCACAAAACAACGTTCTGTTTGAAGGCACACTCGAAGAAAACCTAAGATGGCGAAAGGCAGACGCAACCGAAGAGGAACTTATTATCGCCCTTAAGATTGCGCAAGCGTATGACTTTGTGAAAGAAAAGCCAGACTTTTTAAAGACTCGCGTTTTAAGAAACGGCTCAAACTTTTCTGGCGGACAAAAACAGCGTCTTTGCATCGCTCGTGCGCTTGTTGGGAAGCCTAAAATTTTGGTGCTTGACGACAGTTCTTCCGCGCTGGATTTTCAAACCGATTTCAATCTAAGAAAGGCGATAAGAACCTACCTTAAAAACACCACCCTCTTCATTGTTGGGCAGCGCACAAACTCCATTAAGTTTGCAGATAACATAATCGTTATGGATAACGGCAATGTTGTCGATATTGCCCCTCACGATGTTTTAATCAAACGTTGCGACGTCTATAAAGAGATATATAACTCTCAAAACAAAAAGGGGGTTAAGTAATGAAAAATTATCTAAAGATTTTAAAGCGTTGCTTCTCCGCAACAAAAGAGTGTTCGGGCTGGCTGTGGGCATCACTTGCCTTCACCGTTTTAAGCACAGTTGCCGAACTTTTAGTTCCTGTATATTTAGGAAAATGTATCGACTTCATCGTTGGGCCGGGCGCAGTTGACTTTAATAGTTTGTTCACTTACATTTTGATATTGCTTGGAATGGTTGTGCTTTGCGCCATTCTTACCTGGCTTTCAAACTACCTCACGCAAGTGTATATGTATAAGGCAACCGACACAATCCGCCGAAAGTTCTTTGTAAAGATTCAACAAGTGCCAATTCGCTACATCGACAGCACCACTCACGGCGACCTCATCTCGATGATGGTAAACGATGCCGAAGTTATGTCCGATGGTTTCCTCGAAGGCATCAGCACGGTGTTTAACGGAGTGATAACCATTGTCAGCACGCTGTTCTTTATGTTCTTCTTGCAACCAATTATCGCAACAATCATCACCGTTTTAACTCCAATTTCCGTCATCATATCCTTCTACATCGTCAAGAAATCCGAAAAGATGTTCCGCGCGCACGCACAATCGCAAGGTGATATGACCGGATTCCTCGAAGAGATGATCACAAGCCAAGGCGTTGTTAAGATGTTTAACCACGAAGACGAAAATATCGATGCCTTTGCAGATTTAAACAAACACAACTACACCGTTGGCGAGCGCGCTGAATATTATTCCAGCATCACTGCCCCAACCACCCGATTTGTAAACAGTTTTGTATATGTGCTTGTTGCTCTTGTTGGAGCGCTAATCAACCTTAGGGGCGGAATATCAATCGGTGTAATTTCCACTTTCTTAAGTTACGCAAACAGTTTTGGAAGACCATTCAACGAACTTTCAAGTGAAATAACCGAAATTCAAGCAGCGTTTGCAAGCGCCGACCGTATCTTCTCCGTTCTGTATGCAAGAAACGAATCAAGCGACTTAGAACTGCCAGAGATTGGATACGTTGACGGCGAAATCACTGTTGAACACGCATACTTTAGTTACAATCCAAAACAACGCCTGCTGCAAGACCTAAACCTTAAGATTAAGCCGGGGCAAAAGATTGCTCTTGTTGGGCCAACCGGATGCGGAAAGACAACCTTTATCAACCTTTTGATGCGATTCTACGATCTCACAGAAGGCGCAATCTACCTAAACGGCACAGATATCAGCAAGGTTAAAAGAAACAGCCTGCGAAGTCAATATGGAATGGTGCTGCAAGAGAGTTGGATGTTCAACGCGTCCGTAAGAGATAACATCGCCTACGGCAAGCCAAACGCCCCACTAGAAGAGATAGTTGAGGCAGCAAAGCAAGCCGGCGCACACGACTTTATCGAAAAACTTCCTCGCGGCTATGACACGATAATAAGCGAGGGTGGAAGTAACATCTCGCAAGGGCAAAAACAACTTTTGTGTATCGCCCGAATTATGCTTTTGAAACCTCCAATTCTTATTTTGGACGAAGCAACCAGCAACATCGATACGCGCACCGAAATGAAGATTCAAAAAGCCTTCGACAAGATGATGCAAGGCAGAACAAGTTTCATTGTGGCACACCGACTTTCAACAATCAAAAATGCCGACTTGATTCTTGTTATGAACAAAGGAAACATCATCGAAAAAGGAACGCACGAATCTCTGCTTGCAAAAGGTGGCTTCTACGCAAACCTCTACAACAGCCAATTTGCAAACACCGAAGAATAACAACAAAAGTTTCAAATTTGCCTACAACAAGTTTGAGACTTTTTTTATTTATGCTATAATAAACTTTAGGAGAAAACTATGGAAATTATTTTGTGTGTGCTTTTGGTTGCGTGCCTTGTGCTGCTTTTAATCAGCATCTTTCTTATCGTCAAATCGAAACAATCGACCGAACTATCACAGAAAGACAAAAAGGACATCATCGACAGCCTTAACAGCAGTTTAAATGTAATAAACAACAGCCTTGCAACAACTCAGTCTTTGGGAAACGACAACATCGTAAAAAGCGTCAAGAACTTTCAAGACAATATGTCCGGAAATCAACAAGCGCTTGAAAAGAGAGTGATGTCTTTAATCGAACAACTTTACAACCGACTGGACAACCTCAGCAAACTGCAAGAGAACAAACTTGAACAAATCCGCGAAACAACCGAAAAGCAGATGCGCACTCTTCAAGAGGACAACAACAAACAACTCGACAAAATGCGCGAAACGGTTGATGAAAAACTTTCAAGAACAATCAACGAGCGCTTTGACCAAAGTTTCAAAATGCTCAGCAAACAACTTGAAGAGGTGTATAAATCGCTTGGCGAGATGCAGTCAGTTGCCAGCGATGTTGGAAATCTTACAAAGGTGCTTTCAAACGTAAAGACCACCGGTATTTTTGGAGAAATTCAACTCGGCGCAATCTTAGATCAACTTCTAACAAGCGAGCAATACGAACAAAATGTTGTAACCGCCGATGCAAAAGATCCTGTCGAATATGCCATCAAACTTCCTGGGCAAGCGGACGGCGAATTTGTCTATCTGCCTATCGATTCCAAATTTCCACTCACCATTTACAGCGACCTCTATGCTGCCTATGAGAAGAACGATTTTGAAGGCGTAAAACAAAAACGCGACCTCTTAAAAACTCGCATTAAAGCGATGGCAAAGGATATTCAAACAAAATATATCTACCCACCAAAAACGACGAATTTTGCCGTAATGTTCCTGCCAACCGAAGGGCTTTTTGCCGAAGTTGCAAAGATGGGCTTAATCGAAGAGTTACAACGCACCTACAATGTTACCGTTGCTGGCCCAACCACAATGAGTGCCCTTTTAAACAGTTTGCAGATGGGCTTTAAGACCTTGGCAATACAGAAAAAGTCAGGCGAAGTTTGGAAGATTCTCAGCGCCGTTAAAACCGAATTTGGAAAGTTCAACGACATCGTTGGAAAGATTCAAACCAACTTTGAAAAGACAAGCAAAGATTTCGACACCCTTGTCGGCACGCGCAGTAGAATGATAGAAAGCAAACTTAAATCGGTTGAAAAATTAAACGGAGTGGAATCTGCCCCACTGTTAAACCTCTCATCGCAAGAAGAGGAAGAGGAGTAGTTATGAAAAACGTGTATGACAACAGCGACTTTTTCGGCGAATATCAATCGATGCGCACAAAAGAGGTAAACGCCAACAACCTCATCGAAATTCCAATTATGAAGGAACTTCTCCCAGATTTGACTGACAAAACGATTTTGGATTTAGGTTGCGGAGAGGGTGGAATGTCGAAGTATTTCATCACAAAAGGTGCAAAGCACGTAACGGCGATAGACATCTCTAAAAATATGATTAAAGAAGCGAAGAAGTTGAATCCAAGCCCAAAGATTGATTATCTTGTGCTTGAAATGGAAAAGATTGACACGCTTAAAAAGAAGTATGACATCGTGTTCAGTTCCCTCGCCTTCCACTACGTTAAAGACTTTTACAAACTGATAAGCGACATCTACAAACTTTTGAAAAAAGACGGGCTTTTAATCTACTCGCAAGAGAGCCCAATCAACACCTGCCCTGTTATCACTGACGAAAAGCAGAAGAACAAAATCGAAATCGACGGAAAGACCTATCACCTTTTAAGCGACTACTGCAACGAAGGTGCGCGTGAAGTTTTTTGGAACGGAATTTCGGTAACAAAATATCACCGAAGTTACGCGACCATTGTCAACACACTTACGCAAAACAAATTTAAGATTTTGGATATAAAAGACTCCTATGCAAGCAAAAAGGCAATAGAGTTGTGCCCTAAATATGTTGGGCAAAAGGATAAACCATATTTCACTTTTGTCCGCGCAAAAAATGTAATTAAAAGCGCAAAATATGATAGATAAAAAGATTTTTGAAAAATACAAACTCAGCGAAGAAAAATTGACTGCCTTTGGCTTTAAAAAAGTCGAAGATAAGTTTATCTATGAAAGGCAGATATCTTCCGGCGAGTTTACTGCACGATTCACCATTGACGGCAAAAAAGAGGTCAGCGTCGATGTGTTTGACAATTCAACAAACGACATTCTCCCACTCTTTTACATACCGTCTGCAAGCGGAGAATTTATCAACGAAATAAACGCCGAATGCGAAAGCGTTGCAAAGGAGATTTTAAGTTCTTGTTTTGTGCGCGAAGTTTTTAAAAGCGAGGTTTCAAAAAAAGTTATCGCCTACGTTAAACAAAAGTATGGCGACGAACTCGAATTTTTGTGGGAGAAGTTTGACGACAACGCCATCTGGCGACGCAAAGACACAAAAAAGTGGTATGCCGTTATTATGACCATCACAGAAGACAAACTTGACATCGGTGGCACGCAAAAGATTGAGATAATCGATTTAAGAATCGACAAGTCTAAACCAAGTCCGGTTGACCACAAAACGATTTTCCCTGCCTACCATATGAACAAGAAGAGTTGGATAACAGTTTGTATGGACAACCGCTTGCCTCTTGAAAAAATCTATTCTCTCATCGATGAGAGTTATTTTTTGGCAACAAAATAGGCGAATTTTCTTTTAAATACAGCAAATTTTGTGATATATTAAAATTAAGTGAGGAATTATGAATTTTTTTAGCAGTGATTTACACTTTGGCAGTGAGCAGACGATAGTGGCGGACAATCGCCCTTTCAAAAATGTTAAGGCGTTTGAAAAGTTTGTCATCAAAACTTGGAACAAGCAGACAACCAAAGATGACACAATTTGGGTTATCGGCGACTTTGTAAGTTACAACAAGCACGACCGCGTAAGTTGGGAAGAGTCTATTAGGATTGTAAAAAAATTCAAAGCAAAGATAAACTTGCTCCTTGGCAACAATGAAGAGCGCATCATAAAAAACTGTTTCGACAGTAACTTTGAAGAATTTAGAAAGTATTGCATAGGGGTCGGCTTCAACGATGTTTTCACAACAACCTACCTCGAGTTTAAGTCGCATAGATTCTATCTTGTGCATAAGCCAAAACACAGCGTAAAAGATGCAATCAACCTCTTTGGACACGAACATAATGCAATGGGGCTTTACACACCATACGGTTTCAACATCGGCTGCGACATAAACCACTTTAGACTCCACAGCGAAGACGACATTATGCACCTGCTTGAAATGAAAGAAAAATACTGGGACAAAGACGATAACTTCACCTTCACCCTCAAATAATAAACAAAAACACAGATTTTTCTGTGTTTTTTTGTGTGAAAAAGCGTATCTTACTTTTTTATAATGAAGTAAGATTCTTTTTATATTGACATTTGGTTTCTTCAAAAAACACGTGAGGATAGACTAGCAAAAGGGCTTATGAATCTGCCCTTTCACTGATTCTTTATTTACCTTTGCAACCTAAACGGCAAGTGCTCTTCCTATTTATATAGTTCAAGAAGGTAATACTCAGCAAGCAGTGAAATAAATTCGCCGTTTGTTGGCTTGTCGTTGATGGTAAAGATATTCATTCCAAACATATCGTTGATCTTCAAAAAGTTTTTGTTGATGTATGTGTTTTCAATTGCGTGTCTTATGTTTCTTTCTACGCGATCTTTTGTGCTTGAAAAATCACTTGCAACGTTGCTGTAAAGTCCGTTACAAAGATTGTATTTTAATTCTGGCTTTTTAACTGCAAGTTCAACCGCCTTGCAAAGATAATTAAATCCTACGTGCTTTGAAGTAAAACCAAGTTCAATCAAATTTCTTTTTATGAGCCTATCGAGTTCTGATCTGCAATGCTCTTCTACAACTGTGTTATTCACTATTTTTCTCCCTTTCAATATCCTAAAAATCTAAAAAATTCCACTCTTATCAACGCTCTCCAAAAAAATGCCAAAAAAATAAATATTACACAGGGGTAACACTTGTTTTTACTATATTCAAAGAATAAAATTTGATAAATATTTCTAAAATTTATCGTCTCATATATTTGACTTTTTAAGTATATCACAACACCTTATTTTTAACAAACATTTTTTACAAAATTTTACAAAATTTTACAAAATTCAATAAATATTTTTATTTTGAGCGATTTTTAGCAAGTTAAAATCTCTAAATGTGCGTAAATGTGGTATTTTAGTTATACAAATATAATTATCACTTTTTTACAAAATAAAATAAAAGGAGAGGTCATCTCCTTTCATTTTAAGAACGTAAATCGGTGTCTACTGGGAACACCATAAGGTATCTGTTTGGCTCTTCGCCCTTGCTCATTGTTGACACTCTTCCGTCCGCTTGAAGTGCTGTGTGAATAACCTTTCTTTCACTTGCGTCCATTGGGTCAAACTTGTAATATCTCCCGCTTTTTGCAACTTTGTCTGCAACACTCTTTGCAAGTTTGGTAAGAGTTTCAGCTCGCTTGCTTCTGTAGTTGTTTATATCCAAAACAACCTTCTTGTGATTTGGCATTCTGCACACGTTTGAAACGTAATACGAAAGCGCATAGAGGGCATCTCCGTGGTAGCCAATCAAAGTGTTTAGGTTCTCTCCCTCAAGCATATAATGCACATATTTTTCGTCTTCTGTCGAAGTGATTTCTGCGGTAAGTCCAAGCGATTTAACTATGTTTTCAAGAAGTTCTTTTGGGTCGACATTTTTTGAAGGTCTTTCAACCTCTTCTTCGTCTTCCTCTTCGTCGGCAGTTTTCCCCTCTACCTCTTCCTTTTTCTCTTCCTTAACTTCTTCTTTAACAGGCTCGCTAACTTCTTCTTTTACTTCTTCTTGTTTTTCTTCTTTCAAAAGTTCTGCTTTAAGAGCGTTTTTCTTTTCGTATTTTTCAACTGCGTCTGGAGAAATTGTAACAACAACTCTCGCCTTCTTCAAAAATCCGCCTTGGCTTATGATTTTAATATCAACATCTTCTCTCGAAGCCTTAAGTTCAAACAACGCATTTTCAATCGCCTGTTCGATATTCTTTCCTATTCCTTCACAAGATAACATAACTTCCCTTCCTTCTAGTAATATAAGTATATCACATCGGGCGCAAATTTCAAACAAATAAAGTATAAATGTTTTGATTTTTCTTAATTTTGTAGTAAAATCATATCTAATAAAAGGAGCGTTTTATGATCATCACACTCACCGGAAAACCTTGCAGCGGAAAATCCTCTGTTGCGCAGGTGCTCGTTGAAAAATACGGCTTTAAGGTGTATTCTGTTGGAGAGATATTTAAAGAAGAGGCTCACAAACACAATATGACAACAGAAGAATTTAACAAATTTTTAATGTCAAATCCAGAGTATGACAACTTCTTAGACAACCGCACTATGGAACTTGGCAAACTCTGGGCAAGTGAAAAGGTAATTTTCGATTCTCGCCTTGCCTGGCACTTTATTCCTCACTCGTTTAAAGTCTTTCTCGACTTAGACGAAGAGGAGATGGCAAAGCGCCTTGCAACCTCCGACAGAACGGGGTTAGAGAAATATTCCACCATTGAAGAGGCGCGCAAAACCCTCATTTCAAGATTTAACGCCGAAAACGACCGCTACAAAAAGTTCTATGGAGTTGACAACACAAATTTGAAGAACTACGACCTTGTTACAACCAGCAAAAACAGAACTCCAGAAGATGTTGCGGAGGAAATTATTAAAGGTTATTTAAAACACTTCAAATTAAAAACTGTAGACTAGATAGGAGATAAAAATGAAAAACTTACAATCTCAAAAGATAAGGATTGATGACACAGAAATTGACTATTCTTTTAAAGTTCCAATCACTGAAATTTTGCGCCTTTTAAACATAGTTATATTCAACCACTCCATTGCAATGGGTATGGAACACGAAGAACTCAAGCGCAAGAGTAATGCCTTTTGGGTGATAACTCGCGAAAAACTTTTGATTAAAAAGCCTGTTCACTCTGGCGACGAGGTGGAAGTTAAGACTTGGACATTAGAACCAGGCATTGTGCGTTTTGAAAGAAATTGCTCCCTCTCTGTAGGTGGAGAAATCGCTGTTGATATGATGTCGGAGTGGTGCTGTTTAGACTATAACACACTTAGACCAAGAAGATCTTCTACTATCGCCTATCCACAAGACTTAGAGATTGCAGAAACGCGCCAAATAGATTCAACTTGGACAAATCCTAAGGAAGTCTTTACGCAAGAAGATTACGTCTTTACGCGCAAGATTCGTTCGACCGACATCGATGTAAACATACACACAAACAACCTCAAATATAGTTTTATCACCTTTGACGCACTTTCTGTGGACGAACTTAAAGGTATGGACATCAAAGAGTATGAAATATACTTTGTAAATCAAAGCCACGAAGGCGACGAAATTGATGTATACAAAAAGCGAGTAGACAACTGCATCTACATCGAAGGAAAAATCAAAGACACAACGATATTTAAAAGTGTTATCAAATTTTAAGCATAAAAAAATCTTATAGCAACCGCTACAAGATTTTTTGTTATCAAATTATTTGTCTATTCTGCGATAGTCAACATCGATTGTCTGTCTTCTCTTTTGTTCTGCCTTCTTATCGCTTGCCTGAGTCCACTTTGCTACGATAAAGTTTGTAAGTGGAGAAAGAAGGATCATCACAAACTGCCCTGCAATAATGTATATCGCAAACAAACTTGTATACATAAGTGTGAAGATACCAAAGATGATTGGCATAAGGATATACATAAACTTTCCGCCGGTCTGCTTTGTTTGAGTCTGCTTTCTTGTGAGCAAGTTGGAGAGGAATATTTGAAGCACTGACGACAAAACTGCAAGAATAACTAAGATGTAAAATCCGTTTACTCTTAAATCTTTGCCATCGAAACTTGCAAGCACATAATTGAAGATTTCGTCTTCAAGAGCATACTCTGCGTCTGCCTCTTCTTGCGTTTCAAAATCGCCTTTCTTTACTGCATCTTTATAGTATGCATTGATATATTCAAACACTTCGTCGTGAGTAAATACTGGGCTTGTTGCGGAATCGGCTTTATAGATGTTTGAAATCCACAAGAACCCTTCCATATTTTTAACATAGTAATCTACTGTTACATCTTGCGCAAAAGTTTTAACAAACTTCTTAACCCCGGTAAGAGGGGCTTCCTCTGTTTCCTCTGCGTTTTCTTTGATTATCTCTTTAATCTCTGTGTTCGACAACTCTTTTTGAATATCATATTCCTTTGTTGTTTCGCCGATTTTGATTGTGAACTTGTTGTTTTCAAAATCAAATTCTGCACTTGTTTCTGGAACTTCTTCGGTTTCAAGCCAAGAGCCTATAGCATTTTCAATATCGTTGTCGCTGGCAATTGTAAGCATATTATAGTAAACTGTTTTTGTGTTTTCGTATTGTGTTGCGATGTTGAAGTTTGCCACATCTCTAAGCCCTGACCACAAACTGAAGAACACAGCCATCTGCAAAATCATAACGATAAGCATTGGCAAACAACTTCCCATCATATTGAATTGGTATTTTTTGTAAACCTCTTGCTGTTTTTGTTGCAACTTATCCTTGTCGTTTCCATACTTCTTTTGGATTGCTTCAAGTTCTGGTTGCATCTTTTCGTTTATCTTTGCCGTTTTAAGTGAAATTCTTTTGTTTATAACATCGACAACAACAAACAGAAGTCTTACAATAACTGCAATCATAATCACAGCCCAAACGTAAGACCCAAATGCATTGTTGAAAAATTTTAAAATAGATTCCCACATTCCTTTCGGTTGAGTCAAAATGACAAGCATCAAAGAATCCATATATTGTCTCCTTTTATATTTATAGGAACAGGATCATATCCTCTTTTTTTCTGCCAAGGAACACACCTAAATAACCTTTTAAATCCTAAAAAACTACCCTTAAAAACTCCAAATTCATCTACGCACTTTACAAAGTAATTTGAACAACTTGGATAGAATATGCAAGCGTGCGGAAGAATCGGCGATATAACATATTTATAGGCAAACACGGGAAGTAGGCAAACAGTTTTGAAAAATGATCTTTTTTTCTTGGTGTCGCTCATAGAAAAGTTCCTCTTAGTAGTTACGAAAGTATAATAACATAAAAGTTCTTAAATTTGAAGTATTTATATAATAAAAATTTAAAAACTTTTTAAAAAATTTAGCACAAGTTTAAAAAAAATGTTTTTTTAGAGTTTTAAACAAAGACTTAAAAACACCTAAAAAAACTTTTTAAAAGAATTGACTATTTTGTTTCTGAAATTTTTTTATAAGATTTATCAAACAAAGTTTTAACTTCGTTTTTAAGTTCGTTAAAATCTAGCGTTTGCGCTCCATCGCGGCACATAAGAACATAGTTTCTATAGCCCTTAATGTCTATATCTCTTCTGCAAATTTCTCTTAGTCTGCGTTTCAGTTTATTTCTTTTATTCGCCTTTCCTATCTGCTTACTGATTGAAAAGCCGATGCGATAATCTTTATACTTACTATCAACAACAAAAAGAGTAAAGTGGTCAGTTGCTGTTCTCTTTCCTTTTTTGTATATATAACTGAACTCTCTGTTCTTTTTTAAACTATGCTGCATGGTTTGTTAAATTCTTTCTACCGCGAGCACGACGGCGTTTAAGCACATTTCTTCCACCGTTGCTTCTCATTCTTTCACGAAAACCATGAACTTTGTTTTGTGTTCTCTTTTTTGGTTGGTATGTTCTTTTCATAAATGTCTCCTTTAGTAGTTTTAAACTTGCTTATTTTACACAATTAAAAATTTTTTGTCAAGAGGACGATGCCCTTTTTAAATTTTATTTCTCCGCCGTTAGTTAAGCATACGAACTGGAAGAATAAGGAACAAGAACTCATCTCCCTCAACTGGAACGATGACGCATGGGCTTGCTGGAGTGTTTAAGCAGATTTTTACGAAATCGTCTTGGCAAACCTTCAAGGCATCGATAAAGTATCTTGCGTTGAACGCGATTGTAAGGTCCTTACCTGTGGTGTTAACTGGAACATTCTCTTTAATGTTTCCAAGTTCGGAGTTTGATGTGATGCAGATGTTCTTATCTTTGATATCAAACTTTACACAGTTTCCTTGCCCAATCTTTGAAAGTAATGATGCTCTCTCTAAGGAATCTTCAAATTGGAATTTATTTACAACGCAGATTGTTTCATAGTTTGCGTTTATAATCTGTCTATAGTTTACAAAATCGCCTTCAAGAAGTCTTGTAGTAAGTTTTGTGTTGCCAAAATCAACCATAAGGGTGTTGTTATCTACATATATATTGATAATGTCATCTGTGTCGTCAAGCAATCTTGCAATTTCGTCCAAACTTTTAAGAGGAATAACAATACTCTTTGTAAAACTAGACTTAATGTTCTTCTTTACCTTGGAAAGTCTGTATCCGTCAAGTGCAACGGCATTTAACACATTCTTATCAATATCAAACAAAACGCCCTTTAAAATTGGTCTTGAATCGTCAAGCGCAACGGCAAACTTTGTTTTTAAAACGATTGTTTTAAGGTCTTTCTTGCTTATTCCAAAGTAGTTGTTGCTTTCAAGAGTGCTAAACGATGGATATTCCACAACATTATAGCATTGAATAACGGTGTGGCTGTCATCATATTTAATAAGCATTTGATTCTTTTCGTTTAGTTCAAGTTCAACCATTTCGTTTGTAAGTTTTTTAACAAACTCGGTTATAAACTTTCCTGGAACGACTGCTTCGCCCTCTTCCTTTATATTGGCCTTAATCTTTCTTTCGATAGATAGTTCTGTATCGGTGGCACTTAAAGTAAGTGTGTCATCTTCGGCAACCAATTTGATGCCTTCAAGTATTGGATTTGTGATTTTTGTAGATATTGCCTTACTAACGCTAAGGAAAGCATCACTAAGATCTACACCATGACAACTAACTAACATATTAACTCCTTTCAATATGCCTCTATTATATCACAAAACTTTTTTCGGTGCAAGCGGAATAACAAATAGTAAATATTTATTTTTAGATAATAATAATGTTAATAAAGGGGTGTGGAAATGTGCATAACTCAACTTTGACACAACATTTAGTTAAAATACCCCACAAAATACGGAAGTTTTATACAAAATATGGTAAATTTTCTATGTGCATAACTATGTTTATAACTTCGAAAATTTATTAACAATTTTTGCACAATTTTGTGGATAAAAAATAATATATAAAAAATATTTTTTTAAGCCTAATTTAGCATTTTTCACGATATTTTTAAAAATATTAAAAAAATAGCAAAAAATATGCTATTTTTTATTAAATTTTAGTCATTTTTGAACTGATTTTTAATTTCATCAATGATTGTTTTTGTCTTTTTGTTGGATTTAAGTTCTTCGGTTATCTTGTTTCTTGAATGCATAATCGTGGTGTGGTCTCTTCCGCCAAAAAGTTCGCCGATATTGTCAAGTGGAAGTCCTAAGAGGTCGTAGATGAGATATATTGCATACATTCTTGGTTCAACAATCTCTTTTGTCTTCTTTTTGCCGACAATATCTTTGTAAGAAACATTGAAATAGTCGCAAACGGTGTTGATAATCATCTCCGGAGTGAGAGTTTCTTTGGTGTCAACAACTTCGCTGTTTGAAAAACTCTCGCGTGCCTCTTCCATAGTTGCAACTTTTTTGCCAGAGAGGGTTGCCAAAAAGTAAACTTCTCTCAATTTTCCTTCAAGTTCTCTTATATTTGTGTCAACACGCTCTGCAATATAGTTTAAAACCTCTTCTTCGGCGTAATATTTTTCTAATTGACTCTTTTTTCTAAGAATAGCGAGTCTTGTTTCGATATCTGGCGATTGAATGTCGTGAATAAGTCCACTTACAAAGCGGGAACGCAATCTTTCTTCCAAAGTTTCGATTTCTTTTGGTGGCCTATCACTGCAGATGATAACCTGCTTGTTGTTCATAATAAGGTCGTTGAATATATGGAAAAATTCTTCTTGTGTTTCCTTTTTGTTTGAGATGAATTGAATATCATCGACAAGCAAAACATCAACATTGCCATACTTTCCTCTAAAATCTAAGAGTGATTTTGTTTTTGAAGAGGACATAAGGGAATTTACATAGTCGTTTGTGAATTGTCTTATTGTGGCATACTCTACCTTTAAGGTTGGATAGGATTCGTGTATGTAATTTCCAATTGCGTGAAGAAGGTGTGTTTTTCCAAGCCCAACGCCACCATAGATAAAGAGTGGATTATACCTCTCTCCTGGGTGTTCAGCAACCGTTCTTGCAGCAGCATAAACAAATTGGTTACTCTTTCCTACGACAAAGTTATCAAAGGTAAATTTCTCTAAAAATGGCGATTTTTCTTCAGTTTTTTCCTTTTCTTTTGTGTTTTTCATATTTTTTTCGAGATATTCAATCTCTTCATTAGGATCAAGCACTGTGATTTTTATCGTCTTTCCTTCGGTGAGTTCTCCAAAGCACTCCAAGATTCTGTCTAAGAAATTTCTTAAAATTTGATTCTTGGCAGAAGTTGATTGAGCAACTAAAACAAGTTCTTCGTCAGTCATTGACAAAGGTTTGATTGGATTTATCCAAAGTGAATAAGAAACAGAAGTTATCCTAAGTTCTAGTTTCTCTTTTATTTTTGCCCATACTTCTTCTACGTTTTCCATTTTTACCCCCAAGGAACATAAATTATTTTAACAAGCGGATTTTAAAAAGTCAACTAACATTGTAAACAAAAACTTAAAACAAGTTTGTTCTTTTTAAAAATGTTGGTATTTTTTAAGTTGTGTGATATAATTTTTATGTGAAAGTAAAAACTTTGGTTTTAAAGAACTTTAGGAACTATCAAGACATAAACGTCAACTTTGAAGATAACGTCAATGTGTTTATCGGCAAAAACGCGCAAGGGAAGACAAATTTGCTTGAAAGCATTTATTATTGTTGCATTGGAAAGAGTTTTAAGTCGATAAAAGATAAAGACATAATTAGGTGGGGTGAGGAAAGTTCTTACATCGGGATTGAAACGCAAAAAAAATATCGAGATGTTAAAGTTGAAATAAAACTAAACAGAGAAAAGAAAAAAGTTGTTCAAATAAACTCTCTTCCAATTAAACGCATTGGAGATTTGATTGGAGAGGTAAATGTGGTGTTCTTCTCTCCTAACGAACTTAAACTTGTAAAAGAAAGTCCGGACGAGCGTAGAAAGTTTATGGACATCGACATATCGCAGACGAACAAGAGATATTTTTATCAAATAGGGCGTTACGAGAAGATACTTGCAAACAGAAACAAACTTTTAAAGACCTACGACAACATTGAAAAGATAAAAGAAACGATAGATATTTGGGATAGAGCGCTTGTGCAGAGCGCGCACAAAATTGCCTTTGAGAGAGAGAAATTTGTGAAGGCAATCACACCATACACCGAAAAAGCACAAGAATATTTGAGTGGCGGAAAGGAAAAAGTTAAACTTGAATATATCTGCGGTTGCGGTGTGGCGTTAGACGAAAACTTTGACGAGAATATGCTTAAACTTTTGAAGAAAAACTTAGAGAAAGATTTTCGTTTCGGTTACACAACGATTGGCGTGCACAGAGATGACATTGATATCTATTTGAACGATGTTGAAGTTAAAACTTTTGGTTCGCAAGGACAACAAAGAACGGTGGCGCTTGCACTTAAACTTGCCGAACTTGAAAGTATGAACGAACTTACCGGAGAATATCCAATCCTTATGCTTGACGATGTGTTTAGCGAACTTGACAGCGAAAGACAAAAAAGACTTTTAAAGTTTGTTACGCGCACGCAGACCTTTATCACTTGCACAGACGAAAGGAAGTTAAGCGGAAAGAAGTTCTTTATTGAAAATGGAAGAATAAAGGCGGAAGAATAAAAAAACAGGCAATCAAAATTACCTGTTTTTTCTATATCTATTTTATCAATCCTTAGTCGATTCTGGAAGGAATGGAAGCACGGTGAAACTATATTCTCTTGTTATGGTGTTGTTGTATTTATCTTTAAGAGTTAAAGTAAACTTATATTCGCCGGAAACAGTGAGAAGATATGTGATTGTTGAGTTGTCGGCGCTAACCTCTGACGAAGGAACAACTTCTGGAGTTTTGTCGTTGAGGTTTTCAAGTTTGTATACTGCGCTGTTTATGATGTCTTCTGCTGAGGTTGTTTCGTCTTTGATGTTGAGTGTTTTAAGGTCGATCGTAAGAGTCAATGGGTTTGTTGCGCTTTCGTAATAGCGGTTAATGAAATTTGAATCGTCAATGGTTGGTGCGTTGATATCTAAAAGGGAGAAGTCCATATACACTGGATTATGGTCGGAATATGAGAAGTTTGAGTAATCAGTGATTGTTGTTGAGCCAACTTCGATAGGATTGCCTTCATTTTCGATTGTCGTTCCAATGTTTGTGATTTCGTTGATTCTAATATTGTCGGATACGATAAATCCGTCTAGAACAACAGTGTAGTTGCTTCCGCTTGTGTATTTCATATCGGTTGATCGGCAAGTTGGAGCGTTTTTAGATGTTGCAAACGAGAATCCTTCTGGAAGGTCCTCTGCTTTTATTTGATATACCCACTCTGGAACTTCTTGTTGTGTTGTGAAGGTGTTGATGCTTTCTGCAATATCGTGATTCCAGTCGCCACCAGCGATAACAAAATTGCCAAGGTTGTATTGTGCGCTCATAAAACCAAACAACATTTCAAGTTGTTGCGATCTTATCACTCCGCCCTTGTCGTAAGCGCTCATATGTTGATTTATAAGCACAAGATTTTTAGTTGAGCCCTCGATTGGAAGGACGTTAACTTCAAAGCAACGATCTAAGTCGAAGAACTTGTTGATAAAACTGTTGTCAACTGGGAAAGAACGGCGAGTTGCCGAAGTGATGTTATATTTTGAAAGTGTAACAATACCAGAATTTATCACACCGATTGGATCGTTGAATGGATAACAAAGGTATGCGGAGTGCATATTGTTTGCAAACGAATAAGAGTAAGCATTTGATGTTTCGTTTAAGGTTGTGTGGATTTGCTCATATTGATTTACAAAATAACTTCTTGTTGAAGATGTGTCAACTTCTTGAAAGAAAGAAAAGTCGGTGTTAAGTTGTTTAATAAGGTTCACTGCCCCGGTTGTGTTTGTGTTTACAACGTCTTTGCTAAATGCAGTGCTGTGAGAACCAGCAACTTTTTTGCCGTCAAGCATCGTTCCGCTGTCCATAAAGAAATCAAAGTCTTTTGAATAAGCGCCAAAGCCGATGTTGTAAGTTGAGATAGAATAATTATATTCCTCTCCAAGTGAAACTTTTTGCGATTGAGAATTGTTAACCTCGCAAACGGTCATATCCTTTATGCGATAGTAGTTTGTTGAAAGGTAAGCAACATAACCGGATACAATTCCAACCAATATCATAATTATTGCAACAAAAATAACTGCTGTGTATTTTAATGCTCTTTTTGTGTTTTCTTTCATATCAACCTCTCTTAATTAGTATAGCATACAAAAGAAAAAATAAAAAAGCATTTATTTAATAAAACTACAAAATTTTAAAATCTTCCGCCTTTATCTCATACTGCCTACTGTCGATGTAGTTTTTGTTTTCAAACGTGGCAAGCACGGCATTAAAAAGAGAGATGCAGTTTGCTTTTATCGTTCCAATCGCTCCGCAACATAAGTTTTCTTTTTGATAGTTAGACGAGGTAAGCACAATCTTTGCTCCGGGGACTAATTTCTCTTTGTTATCTTCAAATTTCACATACACTCCTAAAACTATGCCAAAAGTGTAACTGCAAAAAGTTTGATATTCAAGTTTTTATGACAAAAAACGACAAAAAGACTTTTTGAAATCTTGACTTTAATAAAATATTAGATTTATAATAAATGTAGGCATTTAATTTGTGATTTTTGTCTGTGGCTGGCTTTAATTACAACAGACAAAACATATTTTAGTGCGAAGAGGTATATATGATTTATGTAGATAACGCTGCAACAACAAAACTAAGCAAACGCGCCTTAGATGAGATGATGCCATATCTAACAGAAAACTATGGAAATGCATCTTCCCTCTACGCCTTTGGACAAAAGTCAAAAGAGGCAATCGAAAACGCAAGAGCAGTTGTTGCATCATTTATAGGAGCAAATCCTAACGAAATATATTTTACATCTGGTGGAACGGAAGCGGACAACCAGGCAATAAACTCGGCAGCATACTTTGGTGCGCTGAAAAATAAGAAACACATAATATCGAGCAAGTTTGAACATCACGCCGTTCTTCACACCCTAAAAAAACTCGAAAGAGAGGGGTTTGAAGTAACATATCTTGATGTTCACGAGAATGGAATTGTTCGCGTGGAAGAACTTAAAAAGGCAATAAGAGAGGACACTTGCCTTTGCACCATTATGTTTGCAAACAACGAGATTGGAACGATTCAACCAATTAAAGAGATTGGAGAAGTTTGCAGAGAAAGAGGAGTAATCTTTCATACAGACGCCGTTCAAGCGGTTGGACACATTGAAGTAAATGTGCAGACACAGAACATTGATATGCTTTCAATTTCGGCGCATAAATTCCACGGACCAAAAGGCGTTGGAGTTTTGTATTGCAAACAAAATGTTCCTCTTAGAAGTTTCTTAGAGGGCGGAGCGCAAGAACGCAAAAAGCGTGCCGGAACAGAAAATGTTGCAGGTATTGTTGGTATGGCTGCAGCGCTTAAAGAGGTTATGATAAATCGCGAAACGGCTGCAAAACATCAAACGATGTTAAGAGATAGGCTTATTGATGGGCTTCTTAAAATTCCTCACACCAAACTAAACGGCGACAGAACAAACAGACTTCCAAACAATGTCAACGTTTCGTTTGAAGGAATCGAAGGGGAAAGTTTGATTCTGCTTTTGGACGATGACGGCATTTGCGTGTCCTCCGGTTCTGCTTGCACATCGGGTTCGCTTGAACCATCTCACGTTCTGCTTGCTATTGGACTTCCTCACGAGATTGCACACGGCTCACTTAGAATCACTCTTGACGCGAGCAATACACTAGACGATGTAGATTATATTTTAAAGAAAGTTCCAGAGGTTGTATCTTATCTAAGAAATATGTCCCCTCTTTGGGAAGAACTTGAACTTGGTAAGAAAGAATTTCAAATAAAATAATTTTACAAAAGGAGAAAAAATATGGCTTTATATAGCGAAAAGGTTATGGACCATTTTAGAAATCCAAGAAACGTTGGAAAGATGGATAATCCAGACGCCGTTGGAGAAGTTGGAAATGCTGTCTGCGGCGATATTATGAAAATCTATCTCAAGATAGAGAACGACATTATCGTTGATGTAAAGTTTAATACCTTTGGTTGTGGAAGTGCTATTGCAACAAGTTCGATGGCAACCGAAATGATAAAGGGAAAATCGATAAGCGAGGCTTTGAAACTTACAAACAAAGCCGTAACTGAGGCTCTAGACGGATTGCCAGCACACAAACTTCACTGCTCAGTGCTTGCAGAAGAAGCGATATTTGCAGCAATCAAAGACTACTATGACAGAAACGGCATCAAATACGACAAAAAGATATTCACTATGCATTCACACGATGATGAAGACGAACAAAAAGACTAGACAAAACGTCTAGTTTTTTTATAAAGAAAAAAGGACTTTGATTAGTCCTTTTTTGTTTCTTCGCTCTCTGCAGTTTTTTCTTCTACTGCGTGAGATTTCTTTCTTATGATTGGAATCTTTTTCTTTTTAACAAGCCCCCACCAGAAGATAATTGAGATTTGAATAGGAATCCCTAAAAGATAGATTGGCCAGATGTTTCTTCCAAGGTCGAGAAATTGAATATGAAGGCTTGAAATTAAGAGCCACAAAAACACCGACAAAATTGGAAACAACAGATGATATTTGTTGAAGATGGAGTTGAAGATAACAACAAGAAGTGCCGATGCTGGCAAAGCCCAAACAAACAAAATCCACAAGTTTATGTTGAAAGCGATTTTTAAGATGATGTAAGCAAGGCTGACAGCAACCCAAATTGCGCTGACTGACAAAAGGGTTATCATAAGTTTTGTGTTGTATTTCTTTTCAAAAACAAAGTCCTTATTTTCTTTATTTTCGGTTACCTTTTCTTCTGGTGGCAACTCCTCGCTTGTTAAGGCGTCAAGCGTAACCCCATAGAAAGAACATAGGTTGTAAAGAACTTCGATGCTTGGCAAAGATTCACCATTTTCCCACTTAGAAATACTCTTGTCGGAATAGTTAAACTTTTCGGCAAGTTCAAGTTGTGTGAGTTTTGAGCGTTTTCTTAACGCAAGCAAATTTTTTCCAATAGTTTTGTTTATATCTTCCATTTACCCCTCGAGATAAGAAATTTTAATTTTTAATACACTAAAATTTTAACACATCTAGCAAAATAAAGCAAATATTTTGGCAATTCTCATAAAAAGAGAGTGAAAAAATTACCCTCTATTTTGAAGAGAGTGCCCTCTATTTTCGTGGGTTTGAACATTATAGGTGAGATTTTAAAATTCTATTGTAATTCTCGGCTTTGATTGGTATCATATTACCGTAAAGCAAAACGAAGGGCTTTACATATAAGGAGAAAAATATGCAACAAGAATTAATATCACTAATTATCCCTTGCTACAACTGCGGAAAGACCCTTGCAGGAACATTAAACAGTGTAAGAGAGCAAGAGTATTCAAACTTAGAAATTATTTTGGTAAATGACGGAAGTGTTGACAACACCCTTGAAATAGCAAACAGTTATGCGGCTATTGACAACCGTATCCACGTATACAGCCAAGAAAATCAAGGTGTGTCGGTGGCAAGAAACACAGGACTCAGCCACGCAACCGCTGACTATATCGTATTTTTAGACGCTGACGATAACTACACAACGCCACACAGTTTAATGAATATGATGAAGAGATTGAAAGAAACTGACGCTGATATGTGTGTTTGCTCTTTCACTCACCCTTGCTTTGAAACATACCTTGAAACAGGAATCTATGATCTTACAGACGATCGACAATTCTTAGAGTTCTTCCAAGATTTCTTCTCTTACGGTATGCCTTGGAACAAGATTACAAAGAAAAAGTGCTTAACAGAAAGTTTTGTTAGAGGAGTTAAGTTTAACGAAGACGAACTCTTCAACCTCGACAACTTAAAGAACATCAAAAAGGTTGCTTTAATAAATGAAGTATATCACAACTACTACTGTGCCCCATACAATCCAAACGTGCCAGCAAGCGCAGTAAACTCAATTTACTCAGTTGACAAGTTCTGGGAAAAGAAGAGCACAATTTGGCATATGGGAATGAAGAACCACGAATACAGAGTTAAGAGCATCGCTAAGAACTTTCCAGAGAAGTTTGTAGATATGCAATATGTTCGTAGTTTTGACTTCTTCTTCTGGGATTTCTTCCTTATGGCAAAGAACAGAGTGCCAGAAGAATATATTTTGCAAGCGTGCCACAGCATCTTTGAACAACAACTCTTTAAAGATAGTTTGAAAGACAAAGAAAGATATGGACTTCGCTTAAGAAACTACACTTGCGCTGAAATTTCCTCTTTTGTTCACTATGCTTACTATTCATTTATGGATATCAAGTATTACAACAAGACTTTGTCAATGTATAAGGTGTTCTTAGCACTATTCAATCACTTCTTCTACGATGCAACTGAAAACCTTAACGATGTTGATATCGTTGCAAAAGTTTGCAAAGATGCTATCGAAGCAAAAACACCAGAAACTCTTTACGTTAACTCCCTTCTAAACAGAAAGGATATCGAAGTAAGAGAAGACGACTGCAACATCATACTCTTCAACAAGATTATGAACAAGTGGAAGTCTATGGTTGAAGTTGAATCTAACTAAAAAACAAAACATATAGCCGCTGCCTAAGGGTGGCGGTTATTTTTTATATAGATATATAGTATATAAATAAACTAAATTTAAAATAGTAAAAAGTATTTACAAAAAAACTAAAATGTTGTATAATGAATTTGAGATTTGAAATTTGCACCTTGGTTTAAAACTGAATATTTGTATTGGAAGGAGGGTTTTTATGACAGATTTTGAAAAGGCTCTGATTGACAATAAAGAACTTAAAGTCTCTTTCGACCGCGATTACCTTAACAGCAAAGACGAAAGAATGGAAGAAATTTTGCGTCGCGCTGGTTCGGACGCGCTTGACAGCACTCCTATTATTCCAATAAAAATTGAATCGGCAAATTCACATATATGCTTAATTCCCCTTTACGACATTCATATGTTTGGCGAAGGGTTCAACTTAAAAAGATTTCAACTTGTCTGCGATTACCTTATGAATGTTTCAAACGCTTGCTCCTTTATCGGTGGCGACTGGTATGACAACGCAAACAAGGATTCAAAAACAAATGTATTTAATTCAAAAACAAATGTATCTCAGGCTCTTGACGGTGGAGAGTATTTACTTTCGCGTATAAGGGACAAGATACTTTTTATTTTAGGCGGAAATCACGATGCTGAATTTGGAGATAGAGTGCGCGCCAATAACATTAGCCCAGCAAAAGAATCGGCAAAGAAGATCGCACCTTACATACCATACAACGCCCTACTAAATATCAAACTAAAAGACAAAGAGTTCTCTGCTTTTGCAACACACGGTTCGATTGCAAAAGATCCAGATGCACTCTCTAAGAAAACTTTAAAGATGTGCCAAAGATATGGTGTTGTTCCAGACCTTATCTTCTCTGGCCACGTTCACACCGAACTTACCTTTAGATTCCTTGTTTCTGTGCCTGTTACAAACAGAGATGGAATTGTAACCGGATACAAAACAAAGAACGTTTCGGTTGAAGTTTTACCATCTTTCCAAGGCAACAACGAGTATGCAACCAGCCTTGGATACAACAACGATTACACAAACGCAATCGCCTACGATATTGCCTTTGAAAAGAACCCTTGCTACACACAATCCACACAAAACACAGAGTTTGAATATATGCTTAGGGTAACAAAATTTCCAGTGCTGAAGAAGATGTCAAATGAGTATACCTCTTTTGCAAAGGAATATATGGAAATGTATCACGAGCCAGACAAAGAAAAACTTAAGGAAGAGATTGCTGACAAACTTGAAGAAGATAAGATGCAAAAGGCGTTAACTGATTTTACAGATGCTTTAAACGATTTAGAAAGGGAGATGTAAAATGGGAGAAATAGAAAAGAATCACATTCGCACCAATGCGCAAAAGGAAGAGAAGATTTTAGAGTTTTTCTATGACGAAAACTTTAGAAAGAAAGACAAAGATCTGTTCAATCAATACATCGTCAGCAAAGTCAACCTTGCGCGAAACGAAACGATTGAAAACGCAAAGATGGCAAATGCGTCTGACTATACAGAGCAGATTAAGAGAAAGAAAACTGCCACAGTAACAGAAAAGATGTTTGTTATCGGCAAGGACGAGCCGGGCTTTAACCTCTTGTTCTACACCGGAACAAACTATTACGACCGCTCTAACCCACAAAGCGGAAGAAAGGAAAATTTGACAAGACAACTTATCAAAAATCAACTTTCAAAAGTCAACAAAAAGGGCAAAACCTATGTTGTGTTTGGCGGTGATTTGCTTGGCAGTGAGTGGGAAATTAAATACCTAAGAAATGCCGAAATAAAAGACGGGAAAATCTTGTATTACGGAATGAACAAGCGCAAAGAAAGACTTATTTGGGACGTAAAGGCATATCTTCACACGGCAGAGAAACTTGGAATAAAGAAGATAGACGTTTACCTTATGGGTGGAGCGCAAGAACATAAAATCAAAAAGGAACTTGGCAGAGATATCTTGCAAGAGGCGTGTGAAGAACTTAACGACCCACGCGTTCACTACATCGACGAGGGTGTCAGCCTTGGTGTAAACGTAATCAAAGAGGGTTCGGGCATAACCGGAATCTTAGGGCTTCAAACCAACCAAACCGGCAAGGCAAAAACTATCAACGGAGCAAACCGATCTTCGATTAGAGATAATGGCGAACTTCTTGCAAACCTCATATTTAGATGCAACAGCAACGTTGTTGGAAAGTTGACCGGAGATGACATCTACAACGTCTCCACACAGTCAACCTACCTAAGAACGCCAAGAGGACAAAAACCAGATTTGCACGCAAAATACTATGATGTCTTTTGGGTAAACCTAGAAAATCCTTATGAGTTTTCAGTTGTTGTTGGCGGAACGAACATCTTTGACCAAAATGTCGCCTTAGAGCAGAAAAGACACGAAAACATCGTAAGAAAGAATCTGCTTCTTGACCAAACACTGCAAATAGTTAAATCAAAACTGCACGAAAACATAATGGAGAAAAACGACGAAATCGAATTTAAAGATATAAGCGAGGTGGAATATGGAGCATAACTTTATTAGATGCCCTTCGTGCAAGAAGGCAATTCCAACAAATTCAAACTATTGTTATCTGTGCGGAGAGCCGGTATCGGAACTTGCTATTGACAACGAAAAAGTTCGAAAACACACCTCTCAACTTTTTGTGCTTAACAAGTTGGCGCAAGAAATCTCCGATCCGGAATCGCTTAAGGTGATAAAATCCTACGTTGAGTTGATTGGGAAAAATAAATAACAAGGCAAGACGAAAGTCTTGTCTTTTATTATCCGCTTAAGAAATCTTTTCTTGACTTTTGTTAGAGGTGTTTGTTATAATTTTTGCGTGGAAGACGTAATTGTTTCAATTTCTACTCCTATCGGCAAAGGAGCAATTTCGATTGTAAGAATGAGTGGCAAGGGTGCGTTAGATATCGCCCTTAGAGTTTTTCATTGCAAAGCGAAAGAAATTCTCCCTCGATTTATGTATTTTGGACAGTTGGAAGTTGAAAAGGACGTTTTTGAAGAATGTCTTTGCGTCTATTTTAAAGCACCTTTTTCCTACACCGGAGAAGATATTGTTGAATTTCAAATTCACGGCGGAATGTTGCTTGTTCAAAAGATATTAGAGGTGTGCATAAAGAACGGCGCAAGGCTTGCCGAACCAGGTGAATATTCAAAGCGTGCGTTTTTAAATGGTAAGATAACACTTGATAAGGCTGAGGCAATCATTGGAGAAATCAACGCAGAAACAGAGGGAGAACTTAAGTCCTCGCTTAAAATAACCAATGGTCGCCTAGCAGAAAAGATAGAAAAAGAACAGGAAGAGTTGAGCACTCTCCTTGCCGAAATAAATGTTTCGTTTGACTATCCAGAACACGACTACGAGGAAATTATCAAAGAAAAGATTTTGGCAAAGATAGGAGAAATCAAAAAAGACAACGACAACATTATCGAAATTTCCAAGAGTGGAAAATACCTTAAAAACGGCATAAATGTCGCCCTTGTTGGAGAGGCAAACGTGGGCAAAAGCAGTTTGCTAAACGCACTCTTAGGACAAAATCGAGCGATTGTTACCAACATCGAAGGAACAACACGTGATAGTTTGACGGAAAGTTTCTTCCATAAGGGAATAAAAATAAACCTAATCGACACAGCCGGCATACGTGAAACGGACGATATTATCGAAAAACTTGGCATTGAAAAGAGTATTGAAAGCATAAACAACGCCGATCTAATTTTGTATATTCACGATGCAACAAACGAGAATGAAGAGAAGTTAAATATAGATTTAACCGGCAAAAAGGTTGTCAATGTCGTCAACAAAATTGACCAAAAGAGGAAGGTGAAACATTTTGACAACGAGATCGAAGTGTCTGCTGTGGAAGAGAAAAATATTGCCACGCTTAAAGATAAAATCGTAAGCGAAGTGATCGAAAATGAGATAACAGATTCTGCCCTTGTTTTAACCAACGAGCGCCATCTAAATATACTTGAAAATTGCGACAAGATAATCGGCGAGATTTTTGAAGCAAAAGAACAGGCGTTAGATGTTCTTGCAATGCTGATAAAACGACTTTGGGAAGAACTTGGAAAGATAACAGGAAATACAGAAAACGAAGATATAATCTCCCTTATATTTTCAAAATTCTGCTTAGGGAAATAGAAGGAAAAGATGGAAAGATTTGATGCGATAGTTATTGGGGCTGGACACGCCGGGTGTGAAGCGGCGTTGGCTCTTGCAAGAATGGGAAATAAAACTCTGCTGCTTACCATAAGTTTGGACGCAGTAGCGTTTCTTGCGTGCAATCCATCTATCGGCGGAACGGCAAAAGGACAACTTGTCAGCGAGGTTGATGCCCTTGGCGGAGAGATGGGTGTAAATGCCGATAAAACCGCTATTCAAATTCGTATGTTAAACCGCGGAAAAGGTCCAGCAGTGCAAAGTTTGCGTGCGCAGGCAGATAAAAACGCCTACCACACCGAAATGAAAAAGACGCTTGAAAACGAACCAAATCTGCTGTTAAGACAAGGCGAAGTTGTCGACATTCGCCTAAGCGGAGAAGATAAAATAATAACGACAAATGTTGGGCTTGAATATGTTGCTAAGGCGGTTGTTTTTGCAACAGGTGTATACCTAGAAAGCCAAATCATTATTGGAAAAACTGTCGAAAAAACAGGGCCAAATGGCTTTAAAAACAGCCACGGACTTTCTAAAAGTTTGGAAAATTTGGGGCTGACTATGCTTCGTTTTAAAACCGGAACTCCAGTTAGAATCCACTCGCGAAGTGTCGATTTTTCACAGATGGAAGAGCAGAAAGGAGATGAAGAAATCTCCACTTTTTCATATCTCACCGAAAAACCAATTCAAAACAAAGCAAGTTGCTATTTGACATATACAACCGCAAAAACGCACGACATCATTAGGAAAAACATCGACAAAGCACCGGCGCTTTCTGGCGAAATTGTTGGAGTTGGGCCAAGATATTGTCCTTCAATCGAAACAAAAGTTGTTCGTTTTGCCGACAAGGAAAGACATCAACTCTTCCTTGAACCAGAAACGCTCGACACAAAAGAGATGTATCTGCAAGGATTTTCAACTTCGATGCCTTCTTACATACAAAAAGATATGGTAGAAAGCGTTATTGGGCTTCAAAATGCTGAGATAATGCGCGATGCGTATGCCATTGAATATGACTGCATTGACGCAACGGAACTCAATCCAACCCTTGAATATAAAAAGATAAAAGGGTTGTTTTTCGCCGGACAAATCAACGGAACAAGCGGATATGAAGAGGCTGCGGCACAAGGAATAATTGCGGGCATAAATGCAAGCCAATACCTAAAAGGGAAAGAAATGATTGTGCTTAAGCGTAGTGATGCGTATATTGGCGTGTTGATTGACGACATAGTTACCAAAGGCACAAATGAGCCATACAGAATGATGACCTCTCGTGCCGAATATCGTCTTTTGCTTAGACAAGATAATGCAGATATGCGACTTACAGAAATTGGGCACAAGGTTGGACTTGTAAGTGATGAAAGATATCAAAAATTCTTAGAAAAGAAAGAAAAAATAAGAAAAATTGAAGAAAAACTACAAGAAAAAGTAAAAATAAACGAAAAAACGACAAAATTTTACGAAGAAAATGGCGAAAGTGTCCCAAAAGAAAGTGTAACCTACCGCGAGATGCTTAAAAGGACAAACATCGACATCTTTAAGATTCGCGATTACTTTGACATCTTAAAAGAATATGATTACTCCCTCTTAGAAAAGGTAAATATTCAAATAAAGTATGAAGGATACCTAAAACAACAAGAGGAAGATGTCGCCCGCGCACTTGCAAACGAGAATATTCCAATACCAAACGACTTTGATTATGCCTCTGTAAAAGGAATAAGAGCAGAAACAATCGAAAAACTGTCTAAAATTCGCCCACTTAACATAGGACAAGCATCGCGCGTTTCAGGTGTGTCGCCTGCCGATATTTCAGTTTTGTCAATTTTAGTTAAAAAGGCGCAGAAGGAAGATAAAAATGGAAATAAATGAGTTGTTTTCTAAGTATGGTTATCCGCTTGACGAAGAAAAAATAGATAAATTTAATAAATATTTTGAATTTTTAATTGAAGAAAATAAAAAATTTAATTTAACTGCAATTACTGAGAAAAATGATGTTTTAATAAAACATTTTTTGGACAGCATTTTAGCGGAGAAAAATATCTTCGAAAATTCAAAAATAATTGATATTGGAAGTGGTGCTGGATTCCCTGCTTTGCCACTAAAAATTGTTCGTGATGACCTAAATATTACTATGGTTGATAGTTTAAATAAAAGAGTTAATTTTTTAAATCAAACTATCGAACATTTGGGATTAAAAAACATAACTGCAGTGCACGCGCGTGCCGAAGATTACATCAAAAATAATCGTGAAATGTTCGATTTTGCAGTTGCAAGAGCGGTTGCACCTCTAAAAACACTGCTAGAATATCTAGTTCCATATCTTAAAGTAGGTGGAAAATGTTTGATTTATAAATCTGTGCAACTCGAAGAAGAAATTAAGCAGGCAAAAAATGCTTTAAATGTGCTAAATTGCAAAGTTGTGAAGATAGAAAATTATAAAATTGACGAAATTGATGCTGACAGAAAAATTTTAGTTATCGAAAAACTTGGGAAGACAAATCCAAAATATCCAAGAGGAAAAAACCTTCCAAAATTAAATCCGCTGTGATTTTTGACGTATTTTATTATATTTTTTGCTAGTTTTCTTTGTTTTTTTTAATATTTTTTGTATAATTGTAGTGGAGATTTATTTTAATGGGAAAAATTATTACCTTTGCAAACCAAAAAGGTGGGGTTGGAAAGACGACAACTTGCATAAATGTTGCCACCTATATGGCTTTGATGGATAAAAAAGTGCTTGTTTTAGATCTTGACCCTCAAGGAAACGCAACAACCGGCGTTGGAATCGAAAAAAATAAAAATTTAAAGACAATTTATGAGTTAATTGACGGAAATTGTGAGTTTGATGAGGTTGTTCAGCAGTCAATCGTCGATAATTTGTTCGTAATTCCATCTACGCAAGACCTTTCTGGCGTTGAAGTTGAACTTGTTCAAATTCCAAACCGCGAAAAAGTGCTTAAAAAGATTTTGGACGAAATTAGAGATTCGTATGATTTTATCTTTATTGACTGCCCCCCATCGCTTGGGCTTATCACAGTCAATGCTTTGACCGCATCTGACAGCGTAATTATACCAATTCAGTGTGAATTTTTTGCGCTTGAAGGCTTAACTCAACTTATGAACACAATTAGACTGATAAAATATCACTTAAATCCAGACTTAGATATCGAAGGCGTTGTTATGACGATGAAGGAAAAGAGATATAATCTTACAAATCAAGTCAGCAACGAAGTAATTAAGTTCTTTAATAAGAAGGTTTATGTTACAACAATTCCAAGAAACGTTAGACTTGCCGAAGCACCAAGCCATGGACTTCCAATCGCACTTTACGATTCAAATTCGAAGGGTGCAGAAGCATATTTAAGTTTGACTGAGGAAATTTTAAAACGACTTGGAGTTCCATATAAGAAGATATCAAGGGTTAAAAAGATAATATAAGGAGGATATGATGGATACAAATAAGAGAGGATTAGGAAGGGGATTAGAATCCCTTTTTGGCGCGTTAGATAGAGAATATAGTTATAATAATATAACTAACAAAAGCGACAAACCAGCCACAAATCAAGGCGTAGCAGAGATTGATATAGACAAGGTTAAGCCTAATCCAAACCAACCAAGAAAGAATTTTGATATTGACGCATTGAACGAACTTGCATCGTCAATTAAGATGCATGGCATTGTTCAACCAATTGTTGTCAACGCTGACGCAGATGGCAAGTATATGATTATTGCCGGTGAAAGAAGATGGCGTGCTGCCAACATTGCCGGACTTAAAACTGTTCCTTGTATTATAAAGAAATATACAGAAAAGCAAATCAAAGAAATAAGCATTATCGAAAACTTGCAACGTGAAGATTTGAATCCTATCGAAGCGGCAAAAGCAATTAAAGAATTGATGGACGAATATGGGTTGACGCAAGAAGTTGTTGCCGAAAGAATTGGCAAGAGTAGACCTGCTATAGCAAACTCTTTAAGATTGTTGTCTTTAACCCCAGAAGTTATCGCAATGGTTGAAAATGGAAGTTTGTCTGCCGGGCATGCAAGATGCTTGGTTGTAGTAACGAACGCAAATGATCAAATAAGGCTTGCTCAAGCGGCCGTTACCAAAAAGCAAAACGTAAGAGATTTGGAAAAGGCAATAAAAAACTATACGAATCCAACAAAACGCATTGTTGCAGTGCCAGAGCAATCACTTGAACTAAAAGAGTTGATAAATCAAATGCAGAGAACATTTGCAACAAAGGTAACCGCTATTGGAAGTGATAATAAAGGCAGAATATATATCGACTACTATAGTAGAGAAGATTTAGACCGTATTGCAGAATTGATGGATCTTCTAAATAAGAAAGAATTGACATTAGGCGATTTACAAAACTACAATAGAAGAAATAAAAAGTAAATGTTTCACGTGAAACAATCTAAGAAGGGTTTGCCCTTCTTTTATTTTTGTTTTATGCAATGTTGATGCACATTGTAACATTTTATTTGATGGATTAAGGGCTATACGTGGGTCAAAGTAAAAGTATGTTTGTATATAACGTTATGCAAAGATGTATTGGTAGATAATTATCGTATATTGGTTGTTGTATAGTGTATTTTCATAGTATGAAATTATACAGGTAGGGGTTGATTGTAAGTTTTATAAGAATCTGTCAGTTAGAGAATAATATTACGCTCGCCTAAATGTTTCACGTGAAACATTTTATATTGGTATGCAAAACAAATTTTACTTTATTTATAACAAAGTCGACTGCAAGACAAAAAGGTTGAGATTGTAACTTATAAATTGTAAACCTAACTTTCGGGAAAGAAATTCAATATAGAGGCTAATAAGTAAAAAACTTTCCGTTTAACCAAAACCGTTAAAATCTCATAAAAAATAAGCAAAAAATACGAAAAAATCAAAAATTTTATAATAATTTGCCAATTATTTGACTTTACAAGACTATAAATGATAAAATATATACATCACTTGGAGGGTGAATATGAAAGAACTTAAAGGAACAAAAACAGAACAAAATTTAATGAAGGCATTTGCCGGAGAGTGCCAAGCAAGAACAAAGTATAACTATTATCAATCTCAGGCTAAGAAAGATGGATACGAACAAATCGCAGCAGTATTTGGCGAAACATCTGATAATGAAAAAGAACATGCAAAGTTATGGTTTAAACTTTTGCACGGTGGAAATGTGCCAGACACATACACAAATCTTTTAGATGCCGCTGCTGGCGAAAAAGACGAGTGGACAAATATGTATAAGGAAATGGCTGAAACTGCTAGAGCAGAAGGATTCCCAGAAATAGCAGTTAAGTTTGAAGGCGTTGCTGCAATCGAAAAGAGACACGAAGAAAGATATAGAAAACTTGCTGAACTTGTTAAAACAAAAACCGTCTTCAAAAAGACAGAAAAGAGAGTATGGATTTGCAGAAACTGCGGACATATCTACGTGGGAGATACAGCACCAAAAGCATGCCCAGTATGTGCTCATCCAGAGTCATACTTTGAATTATTCAAAGAAGAGTTTTAATAAAATAGCATTGCATGACTAGTTATACATTTATAACTAAATACTGCAATGTAAATAATTATATTGATTTTTGAAATAAAATTTTATTAGTGTAAGATGTGCAGATGTAACAACAAAATGTTACAATTTTATCCGTCAAAACATTTTGTAAAATTTTATAAAAAATAAGAAACGATGCTAATTTTTAGTTTAAAACTTGACAAAAAGACAATATAATGATAATATACAGATAGTGCAAAAAGCACTATCAAATGGAGAGATACTCAAGAGGTCGAAGAGGCTCCCCTGCTAAGGGAGTAGTGTTGTAAAAGGCAGCGAGGGTTCGAATCCCTCTCTCTCCGCCATTAGCGACTCATACGAAACATTTGGATAACAAGTGTTTCGTATTTGTTTTACAAGAATGTTTTGGAATGGTAATACCACTTGAAAACAAAAATAATTCTTAATATGACTCCTTATATATTTGCTTTTGTTGTGTCAGTTGTAGCACAACTCTCGTAGG
>CANQIX010000007.1 GCA_947624105.1 uncultured Clostridia bacterium | reverse complement strand
TTTTCAATCGCGTGGCGGAGATTTACACTTTTCGGGCGCGTGTTCAAAGTCTGCTTCCTCAGGCAAAAATTGGCGTGGCGCACGGGCAGATGGAAGAAAGAGAACTTGCCAGAGTGATAAATGACCTCTATGAAAACAAGTTCAACCTTTTGATTTCCACAACGCTGATTGAAAATGGCATTGATTTGCCGGATCTTAACACACTTTTTGTTGTGGATTGCGATATGCTGGGACTTGGGCAACTCTATCAAATTCGCGGCAGAATTGGGCGCTCAAACAAGTTGGCGTATGCCTATCTGACTTACAACGCTGGCAAGATTTTGACTGAGGATGCTTACAAGCGCTTGGAGGCAATCAAGGAATTTCGCGAACTTGGAAGCGGTTTCAAGATTGCGATACGCGACCTTGAAATTCGTGGGGCGGGCGACATCTTGGGCAAGCAGCAGCACGGACATATGCAGAAAGTGGGCTATGATATGTATGTTAAACTGCTTGACGAGGTAACAAGAGGGCTTAAAAATGGCACTGCAAACGCAGATAAAGAGATTAAGATTGAAATGCCTCTTGACGCGTATATCAGCGATCAATACGTGCAATCGCAGGACGAAAGAATCATCTATTATGACCGCATAAGCAACATTTCAAGTTTTGCCGAGAGGGACTCTCTTTTAAGGGAGATGCAACTTACAAATGGCGATGTTCCTAAGGAAGTTGTGAACCTTACAAATATCGCACTTTTAAAGAATTTGGCGATAAACTTTAATGTCAAACTCATTCGAATCACCTCCAGCGATTGCCTTGTTTACTTCTATAAGAGCGAAGAGATAATCGATAAAAGATTGTCGAATTTAGGGGAAGTTTATAAGTTCAGTTTAAAATTTGAAGATTTACCTATTCTAAAACTGACAGCAGATGCAGGCGTTGAAAACAAGATGAAAGCGCTCCAACACTTCTTTGCAGACGCCCTCAATGAGAAAAAAGATTAAGAATTTGCCCTTATTTACTTGAAATTTCAGTGTTATATATGTATAATTAGTATGTCGAATAATGCACATATTATTTACTTGGAGATTTTATGAAAAAGAAGATATTTTCACTTTTAATTTGTTTTTTAATGTGTTTAACCGTGCTTGCCGGCTGCGACCCTTGGAGCACAGATATGGAAGCGTATTACAACACGGTTGTTGCATCAATAAATTTTGAATACACAATTGCACGCACAAACAAGGAATATAAATACACAGTTGACATAACAAAGAGAGATCTTTTAAACGCCTACAGCAGTTATGGAAATTACTATACTCAGTATGGCGATGGCGGAGTTAGTGGAGCGATTGAACAAACTCTTGACACAGTTATTAACAGACGTTTTATTCAAGCAGAAGTTGAAAGATATTGCTTAGAAGAAGACCTTCCACTTATCACCGACAATGAAAAGACATACCTATGGCAACAGACTTACACTTCAATCTATAACAACTTGAAGAACTATTACCTTGAAGTGCTTGATGTTGAAGAAACTGAAGACGAAACAACAACAGATGAAAACACACCTCTCTACACCGAGTATAAACCATCAGGTTACTACAAAACTGAAGAGAATGGCAGAACAGTTGTAAGACGTTACAACGCTGCAAAATATGCTGCAAACGTAGAAGTTATGTATAGCGGAACAAAACCTTACGACTATGAGGCAGAGAGCGGAGAATTTAAAGACCTTATCTACAACAAAATCACTGCACTATTTTCAAGCGGAGTTTCTGGAAACAAGAAGAGCGCTTGGGAAACAGCATTCAACAAATATATGAATGCAATAAGAAACAACTATTCCTATGAAAATTTAAAAGACAGCAAAAAATGTTTCTACTTTGAAATGAACAGAATTTACGGAATTGTAAAAGACAACTTCTTAGTAGAAAAGTATGAACAGATAAACGACTTGATGGCACAAGACGGCTCAGTGCTTACAAACATAACTCCTTACAGTATTGTAGATAACTATGCAACAACCGTAAGAACAGGTTACAGCAAGTATAACGGAGATGCTGAAACAACAAACACCGATATGCTTTCTGCTTCAACAAAAGTTGACTACGTTTTTGACAATGGAGTAAGTTACTTCAACCTTGGGGTAATCAAAATCAACTACAATGGTTCAAAAGCAGATATAGAAGCCGCTTACGAACAAGACCACGACTATGAGGCTTATCAAGAAGCATTACAAAGTCTTTACAACACCAAACTTACCGCAAGAGATGAGTATGGCAACGTTGTTGATGGCGAGGACTATACGGCAGAAGAACTCCGCGCTCTTATCGAACAAAACACAAGAAGCGGCGAATACCTCGACTTTGAAACGGTAGTTAACGACAACGAGTGGTTAAGTGAATATTTTGGAACAACGATTGAAACTTTAACAGATGCACAAAGATTGCAAGTTCGTGAATATGTTGAAAGAACAAATCTGCAAGTTGCTTACAACAAGGCAGACGAATTTGTGAAATATCTATATCAATACAACGACAACTATGCAAATGTAAAAGCAGACAAGACCTCTGTGTTTGGAATCGATGGTGCTGGAAACGTAGGTTACAGTGAAGATTTTGCTGATAGCGAGTGCGATGCGCTTTCAGATGCAATAAGAGACCTCTATGCAGATGGACAAGCAAAAGTTGGAAAACTTAGCGAAGTTGTTGAAGGCGAAGATGGATATTACATCTTGTTCTATGCAGGCAAGGTAGAAAACTTATTTACCGGAATCACAAAGAACTTCCAACTCACCGAAAAGGACCTTGCAAAACTTGGATACACAAGAGTTGACATCTTCAGCAAGCAAACTTACTTTGACAAAATTTACAGCGACCTCTATGCCGGAAGTTCCTTCGATGCATACGACGAAGCCAGAATGAACTCAATCAAGTCTAGACTTACAAAAGAGGGCAACGAAGAAGCAATCCAAATCTATGTAGATAGATACGCAGATTTGATGCAATAAGCAATAAAAAACTAAAAAGAAACCTAGAAATTTGACAAAGGTTTCTTTTTTTTGTTAAGATAATTTATATGGACGAAAAGGACGAGAACGCTTACAAGAATAAGGAAGATAAGCAGGAGGATTCTTTAATAAAAAAAGAGTCTTTCTTTTCTCGTTTTAAACACAAGTTAGAAGAAGATAAAAAAGAGGCCTTAAAAGAGGTTGACGAAGAGGCAAAAAAAGATAGCGAAGAGGCAAAGAAAGAACTCGAACAAAAAATGAAAAGCGAGGAGTCCGAAGAAGTCGAACACGATAAAAAGGTTGCAAGCCTCACAAAGAAAAGAATAAAGAATGCCCTCTACTTAATTTTTAATATTTTGCTGGTTGTTGGCCTTTTGATTTGGAACATCGTTGACTCTGGCACAGACTTCAACCCATTTCCATTTTTAGATATAAGCATAACGGCGATGCTGCTATATATATTGTTGTTGCTTGTGGCAACACTTGTCGACACCCTTTGCGTTCATCTTTTGATATACAGAAAGACGTATAGAAACAGTTTTTCTCTTTCCTATAAGGCGATGGCGATAGGGCGTCATTATGACAACATTGTGCCACTTGCCGGCGGCGGACAGACCTTTATGGCGTCATACCTACGAAGAAGAGATGTTCCAGGGGCGATATCATATTATATTCCAATGACAAAACTTATCGCATATCAAATTGCTTGGCTTATGATTGCGCTATTTTCGTTCATTTTCTCTTCAAAGGCAGGCAGATTGTCTTATGTGGGTGCGTTAAGTATTATCGGTTTTATCATTGGAATTGTGAGCGTTTCGGTTATGATTTTCGTTTCCGTGTTCAAACGATTTACCAAAAAAGTGCTTGCGTGGGGCTGTAAATTACTGCTAAAAATGCACATTATTAAAGATTACGACACCTTTTACGCAAAAGCAGTAAAGGCGGTTGGCGACTATCAAAACCTTATGAGAGATTTGGTTCGCACGCCATTTATGACACTTATTCAAATCATTTTGCACCTTATAAGACACATAATTTACTACTCAATTCCATTTGTTATCTACTGCATCTTCAATGGTTTTCCAGCAAGTGGCGGCTTCGACACATACCTAGCACTCTTCATTTCGGCTGCGTTAATTGAGTTGTCGGTTAGTTGGATTCCTATTTCCGGTGGATTAGGTTTCAACGAAATTTCCTTCACGGTGTTATTTAGTTCGTGGATGGGTGGAGAAACCTTCTGGGCGTTACTGCTTTGGAGATTCTTCAACTATTACAACATTCTTTTGCAGGGAATTGCTGTCATCACCTACGAAACTGTGCGTGGCGACCGAAAATACCTATGGACGAAAAAGGCTCGCGAGTTGCAGGCAGAGAGTGTCGAGTTTAAGAAGGAGTGCATAAACGCCTTTAGAGAGGAGCGAAAACGACAACGCAAAAAGGAGAAATTGACCCGCGCGAAATAGTTGTTTTTTGAATAAATAAGCACAATTAAAATAAACTAAGGATATGAAAAAGACATATCCTTTTATTTTATCTACGATAATTTTGGCGATTTTTTTGGTAATTTCGCTCGTTTTGGGCTTTTCAGGACATCTTTTTTCGCTTGCGAAGGATTTTAAAGAAAACGAACTGACGCCGGGCGACAGCGCGGTTGTGCAACTAAACAGCAATTCTGCTAGTTCGATTTCCTACCTAATTGACGGCGAATTTTTGAACTATGAGAAGATTCCAATTTCGATAAAAGTGCGCGGAGCAAATGACAAAAACGTCAAGGTGCGTGCAAGGGCGTTAGTTGACGACAAGGGAGAGGAGAGAGCGCTTTCGCTTGGCTTTACGGACGACTTTGTTGCCGGTGATGACGGCTATTACTACCTTAAAGATGTGCTAAACTCACAGACGATAATTCCGGCAGTTGTGTCGGTGAATTTGGAGCAAGATTTAAGGCTTAGATGCGATGAAAAATATATAATAACAATCCTATTTGAAACGCTTGACAGTGAACTTGATGCAGAAATGGTGTGGAATTAGCAAAATATCGCTTAAAAACTAGAAAATTTCGCATATTTTTATTATTTTATTGGACTTTTTATAGAAAAATGCGGTATTATTTAATTAGAGGATATAATTATGAGCGAAATAAATAACACAACTCCAAATAACGGAGCACCAGTTCCACCAAAAAGACCACCTGTTCAACCTAACGCAGGCGGAACAAGGCCAGTGCCACCAAAAGCGCCAACTCAAACTGCGCCTGGGGCAAGACCTGTTCCTCCAAAAGCACCAGTTCCACCAAAAACAGGCGTAAATGGACAGCCGGTTAGACCAGCGCCTCAACCTTCCCAACAACAAGGACAGACAGCACCACAACAAGGGCAGCCTGCTCCTCAAGCAGAACCTAAGCAAGCACAACCTCAACAACCACCAAAGGCACAGCCAGAGGCAGCAGAGGTAAAAGCACCAGAGGAGGTGAAAGTAGCGCAAACTGAAGGCGCTGCCGCTGAAAAACAAGTTAAAGAGAAAGGCAAGAAAGAAAAGAAGAGCAAAGAAGAGAAAAAGGCTGAAAAAGAAGCAGAAAAAGCAAAAAAACAGCAACAGAAAAAGCAACCTAAGGTAAAGATGGGCAAACTTATTGCTTTGTATATCATTATGTTTCTTGCAATAGTTGCTCTTATTGGTTGCATCATTGCCATCATTTTGCTTTAATCTAACAGATTGGTGCATAAAAAACTATGAAAAAACTTAATCTTGCATTTGGAATAACGGCGCTTACGATTGTTGCAATAGGGATTATACACGGAATCGCCGCCTGGATTACTGCTGAGATTATGTGGGATAAGACTATGACAAGTATGCCAACTTGGACGGCATTTGTTTTGCCGCTCTTGTGTTATGGAATTGCAGTAGCGATGGTTCTACTTGTGTGGGTTTTTGCAGCACTTATCGTTAGAAAAATACATAAAAAATAGTTTTTAAGAGATAAATTACAAGATAGCACGCGAAAAACGTGCTATTTTTTATGTATAAATTTTTTCATAAGCGGCAATAAACAGCGTATGGAGGCAAATATGCAAATAAAACAAGAAAACAAATTTAAGACATTTTTCAAAAGATATGGCGCGATTACGCTTACCGCAGTGTTAGTTTTTGCGTGCGTTTTGATGATTGGCATAACTGCATCGGTAAACGCTCCGCAAGAAGAACCAACCGAGGACGTTGGAAATACAAATGCGGTGATTTTTACTTCGCCAATGACAAATGCATCGGTAACAAAAGATTACAGCGAACTTCTTATGTATAACAGCGTGTTAGAGAGATTTGAATCTCACCTTGGAGTTGACCTTGTTTCAAACGATTCAAATGACGTTTTCTCGGTGCTTGACGGCAAGGTGGTTGATGTGAGATACAACAGTTTAGAGGGAAATGTGGTCGAAATTGAACATAGCGACGGCTTTTTAAGTGAATATTCTTCGCTCGATTCAAACATTCTTGTAAAAGTTGGCGATTTGGTAACAAAAGGTCAAGTTATTGGAACTGCTGGCGCAAGTGCAACCGGAGAAGATGGGGAGGGTGCAAGACTTCACTTTGCTCTCTACAAAAATGGCACAGATATCGACCCTAACAACTATCTAGATTTGCAAGCAAAATAGAAAAATATGTAAATAAGTTGCTTTTGCACTCGCTTTTGTGGTAACATACAATTATGGAGGCGAAGTCTATGGTTATTGAAAAAGTTAAAGAGGCTTTAGCAGAGCAGTTAAACCTTAAAGTTGAAAACATCAAAGATGATGCAAATATCTTAGAGGATTTGGGTGCAGACTCTTTGGACGTTATTGAAATGCTTATGAATCTAGAAACGGAATTTGGAATCACAATTCCAGACGATAAAATAAGTCAAGTTAAAACAGTTAAAGAAGTTGCTGAATTGATCGAAAGTTGCCAGAAGTAATTTTTGATTAGACAAAATTTAACATAATTAGACAAAATCTCTCATAACTTAGTTTATGGGAGATTTTTTATGAAAGAATATATCAAAGAACGAACGCTTGAAATCGCTTGCTATATACTTGAGAATAAAACGACGATACGCTGCGCAGCAAAAATTTTTGACCTGTCAAAGAGCACGGTGCACTTCGATCTTTCCACAAGATTACCTAAAATTGATGTCAAACTTTTCGACTCTGTCAAAGAAATTCTTGAACAAAACTTTTCCGAAAAGCACATAAGAGGAGGGGAATCAACAAAGAAAAGATACCTTAAAAACGCCGTGTAAAGAGGGGTAAAATTTGCCTTCAAAAGACGCCTTGAAAAATTTTGAAAAAATAAAAAAATTAAAAATTTGCAAAAAATAATAAAAAAATAGCGAAAAAATGCAAAAAAATGCGAAAAAAATTGATTTTTTTGTATTTTTTTAATTTTTTAAATAATTTTTACAATTCTTTTTACGAGTAGAAATCTTGTGAGTGTAAATTGTTTCTGCTTTATTTTTTTGTTTTGCAAATATTATTTTTTTGCAAAAAATTGCGCATAAATTTTTAAATTGATTTTAGTGGCATTTTTTTTGAATTTATTGACATTTGAGGCTCTAGATATTATAATATAAATATATTGCGTAACGCGCGTGTAATTATCTTCGTTTTGCAGATATTATCTAGGAGGCATTATGAGAAAATTTGTCGTAGGACTTCTAAGCATATTTATGATTTTGGGCGGGCTGTTCTTATCAGCGTGCACCGGCGATGAAATTTCGATCTCAGTTTCAAACAACGAGGTTGAAATTTACACCAATAACCAAGCAGCGGACAACTATCTGAAGGCTACTGTTTCTATTACGCTTGAAAATTCAACGGGAAATGTTTGTGCGGAAGTTGCTTCCGGCGAATCTGTTACAGTGCCAGCAAAGGTTGCTCGCGACCGTCAAGGAAGATATAACCTTGAAATTACTGCTGCAGCAGAAAAGAGTGGAACTTCTCGCGTTAGAGTTTATGCTGAGGACGACCCAACAAAAGAGGAATTTATCACGGCCTACGTTAAAACTTTCATCACTGGGGTAACACAATCGCAAACAATCACAAGTGGAGATTTGTTTGCTGTTAACGGCGAATTTGTTGAACTTGATCCTGACAAATTTCTCACCTTCACAGAAGCATACGCAAACGTAAAAGATATTAGGTGGGGCTTTGCAGAAAATGACAACAAAACTGAATTTTACAGCGGAAACGATTTAGTTGCTGAAATCAAGGATAACAGATTTTTATACGTTTATGAAAATTGCGGAATAATTAAAGTTTCTGCAACATTTACAGAAAACTCACAGATAACCACAACACTTACGTTTGCAGTTATCGAGGCTGCAAACTTCCAAACTTTTGACTTTGGAAGTGAAAACCTTATTGGCGAGGGCGAAGTTTTAAAGCCAAGCACCGAAATTTCGCTTGTTAGAAACGACAACAATCAATCGCAAGTAACCGGAAAAATCTCTGTAAATATTGGACAAAACACACAATACAACCAAGATGCACAGAGAATTACTCCTAAAATTTATAACAAGGTTAGAGGCGGAGAAAAAGAATACATAAAATTAGAAGACTACTTCTCTTATGAATCCGACACAAACTATGATCCATCGACTGGACTTTGGACATATTCTTATACCCTTAACTGCATCGACTCTGGACAACAATACACAAACAAGTATGGGGACTTCTATCTTGAATTTGTCTTCTCATATTCTGCATATAACTACGAATTTTCAACTTCCGAAAAGACAGAGATTGCAGTTTCAACATATTACATCGCAGACAGTTTGAATGTTTATGACTCAACTGGCCACGACATTGGAACTGACGATGTTTTAGATAACAGCAAGGCAATCGACCTTTATTCAAGTTACACAAACTCATACGGCTATGCTGTAACAGTTAAGATGGAACCAGAAAAGGCTTTGGCAGACAACACATTCTTCATTTCGGTTACCGACGATGGAAAATGGATGGGCAACAACCCTGACTATTACGTAAGAATCTTTACACTCACCGGAAGTAACGCTCTTGACGAAATTACTTGGAGACGTGCTGATGAAGGGGCAAACAACTACGTTACAGAGAACATCGTAAACGGAACAACCCTTTACCTTAGAAGTGGGTTAGTTTCGACCGAATCTAACTTTAAGATCAACTTCGTTTCAAGCAGCAACACATCTGCTAGAACGACAGTTACAGCCAACCTCTATGCTGTTAACAGCGTAGATACAATGGTGCTTAGAGATGAAGATAACTTTGCATACACGTATGAGCCTTTATACATCTCATCTTCTCCAGACGAAGACGGACACAACAGAAGTGGCGAAATCGTTTTAAGAGTTTTTGGAATGGCTTATGCAAACGGACTCGATTGGGAATATGCACCAAACTATGGGGCAAAGGACAACTTTGATATAAGCATCGATGTTCGTGCAGAAAATCAAGAACTTGGCTCTGGAATTGAAAACACCTATGTTTTGATTGCGATAGTGGTAAACTTAAAGGCATCATACTTTGATGGGAAGGTTGAGTTTATACTGACTCACAGAACTGGAATGAAATCGGAGAACTTCTCCGTTTATGCCTTTGTTCCTTTGACTTCGGCTTCTGTTTTGAACGCTGTAAATGGTTCTTCAAACGTATATGACGAAGTGCACTCTGAACAATCATTCTATGCTGTTCCAGCAGAAAGAGCAGAAGAGCAAACTGATGCTAGTTACAGAGATACGATTGAGGGGCGTGAAGGAGAGTATGTAATTTACACTGATTCACAATATCAAAACGAATCGCTTGATTCAATTATGCTGACAGCAGGAACAAACATCAACCTCGCTTTGAACTTTAACAATGCATCTCTTATTAAAACTGACTCGATTCCAAACGGATATCAATTTATGTTTCTCGATATGAAGGCTCTATATGGGCAATATGCTGCTATCAATATCGACGACCTTGAACTTCCTCAAAACTTTGAAGATTTGCAACCTGAACAATATCAAAAATACTTGGCGTGGTTTAGAAGTCTTTCGATGGTAGGTAAAGTAGAAAATCAATTGTTCTGCCCAAGATATCTTGATATGTTTAAGGCGGGCAGCAATTCATACTTTAGATTCTTCGACGAAACGAGCCTTTTGTCGCTTTCAAACTTAGAATATACAATCTATGTTGCAGTGCTTGCTGATGGTTACAACGATAAGCACGAAAGCGTTACAATGATAAGATTCTTTAGACTTGAAAGTTTCTATCCAGTAACATCTTTAGATTCTAACGTTGACACAAGAGATAATATGTATTCCTTTGAAAGTGTAAGTTATCAAGACGAATCACTCTCTTATGTTGATGTAACAATTCAACTAAGAACAGACGAAAATATCCCAACTTACACCGACAGATCTTTGTTTACAATCTCTCTTACAAACGGTGTTAGATATGACGGCAACACAAACACTTATGCAAGTGTTCCTCTTGTTGTAACTGATTCTGAGGGCAATTCTAGAAACATCGAGAGAGTTTATAACGACTTTGTCGAAGTTAGAAATATAAGAATCAGCGGAAAACTGATGACATTTAGAATCGTTGCTATGTCAACACAACAACTCTCAAGAGTGCAAGAGAGCGTTTCGGTTAGATACGAATTTAAGAACAGCGTAAAATCTGCTAACATTGATTTAACTATTTTGCAGGCAGACAGAGTTGAAAGGGTTATTTGGAAAAATCAAACGGTAGATGGCGAAATTTACATTGATCTAACATCAAACGAAAATTCTTACATCTTGCAAGCGGCAGTAGAGCCAGCAACCGCAAGAAACTATAGTTTGTATCCAATTGCATCACTGCTTTCATCAAAAGATTCTTCTTACAATATCGTAGATATGTATGACCTCACTTCGGATAGAGGACAGGCAAGCGGACAAAACATCAGCATAACAATCAACACTGACCTTGGCGCGTATGGATATATTTACCTTCTTCCAGAAGATATGATAAGACAAAACGACGGAACTCCAAGCGTTGTTTACTATCCACTTTCAAGCACAGAAGAATATGGAATTTCAAAACAGGCAGAATACCTTGAACTAAACAGAATAAACGATTGGTATAACGACCTTGTCAATGGAACTGACACTGTTGCAAATTACTTCTTGAACAACAGAAACGAAAGGGTATACTACAGAGATATCATACTGAAGATTCCTCTTGTTATCGCGGACGGAACTACTGAAGCGACCGCAATTAGAGTATACTCTCAAGACGACCTTAAAAACGCAGTTGAAAAACCATACCTCTATTACCGCGTTATGAACGACATCACCCTTACAGATTGGGAAAACGATGGTGTAGAGTTCTCGGGTATGATTTTTGGAAATACTCCAGATATAACAATCACTTTTGCAGGAAATGAGGAAAGCAATAAGCCAGAAGATTTGTGCAATCCTCTTGTTGACACCTTGACCGGAACTATCAAAGATTTGACTCTTGTTGGGCGAGTTGGTGGCGATGGTTTTGTTGCCACAGTAAACTCTGGAACGGTTGAAAATGTTATTGTTGATGTTCGCTATAAAGATGGACGTTACACATACAGCGAAATAATAGGTAGAGGCGGCTATGTTGGCTCAATTGTTGGTATAAACAGAGGAACAGTTCGCGGTTGCTTCAACTATGGCGCACAAGTTAATGCTGGATCTGCTGTTGCAGGCGGACTTGTCGGCAAAAACTGTGATGAATCGCAACACGGAAGTGTAATTGGCTGCGGTGTTGAATTCTATACCTATCAAACAAAAACTGGAAAGATTAGCAACAAACTTATCGGTGGCGATATTGGTGGACTTGTTGGAGATTCTACCGACGCAAACGATATTATCGATTCTTCTTATGTCTACGCGTTTAGCTTAGAAAATTATGAAGAGGGCGAACTTCCAATTGTTGAAACAAGCGGACAAATTGGTGTGTTCATTGGAAGAGGCGTAGCATCTTGCGCAACTATTAGAAACTCATTTGGATATATGGGCAGATATAACTTAACTATTGGAACGGGCGATGCATTGATATCTGAATCGTATATCACATACCTTGAAGATCGTCAAGATAGTGCCAGCGGAACTTCTGTTAACCCTGTATTTAAGTTCTATACGGCAGGAAATGGCTATAATGGCGTGCCAGAGAATCAAAATGTAAACGAAGAAAGATATCAAACAAACACAGCGAATATGCCAAGCAACTGGATGGATAGAAATGATAATGGATTTGACGAATCTGTAAACTTTGGCTTCTCATATTTAAGAGATGTTCGCCAAACAGAAAATGTCGATGTTACATCGCAAAAGATGAGAGATATTGACGGCAAACTTATGACGGACGAAAGCGGAAAGAATGCAGTTATGTTCTACTACGACACAACTTCAATCTTAAACGACAGAGAAACTGCCGAACTTCGCGCACTTAACAGCATTGCTGTAAGGGATTTGTTCCCAAGTATACAAAACGTTAGAAGTGTGCTTGTTGCATCAAGCAATATGGCATACATCGACTTTACAACAAACTCTATTACTGCAAGTGGGGTTACTTATAGAAAGGGCGGAGATGCCTTCTTTGTAACACTTACCATTTACAGCAGAATTGACTTCACAAAATCAGAAAATTACAACTTGATGGTTGTATACTCTATGCCTGACCTTGTTGCGGTAACACAAAGCGGGCTTGAACTTCAAACAACTCAAGTGCTTAGAATCCAGACTGGAAGCAACAACCAAGAAAGAGTAACATTCGTGGTTGACAACGGCAGTGTATATCTTGCAGGAACGGAATATAAACTTATTAGCAACGAATATGTATTTGGCGCAACGTTTAATATGCCTGCAGTTGAAAAGAAAGATGCATATAAGCAATATATTGAAACCTCTTTGATTGGAAATACCACAACGATAATTGCAAAAGAGGCAACTCCATCAAATATCGAGGCAACAATCACCGCAGAGGTTGTTGAACTTAAAAAGGCTGCAACAAATGAAGGCGCAGATGTTGCATATAAGAACCTTAACAACTTGATTTTGCAAAAACTTACCAGAGTTTTCTTAATATCGACATATAATGGGGCAAACAATCTTTACACCGACGTAAGTGGTGGTGTATCACTTGTTCCATCAGAAAGGGCACAATTCCACGTTTATGTTGACACAGATGCCGCAGATGAAGATCTTGATATTTCAATCACTTATAACGACAGAGCATACTCTTTGACCACATCGACTTTAAACGGAACTCAAAGTGGAACAGTTGTTTTAGATGAAAATATAGGAATCTATGTAAACTGGACAAAGGTAGGAAGAACTAACACAATAGATGAATTTTTGGTAACAGTTGGTGTTATCAATGAATATCTGCACAGAGTTGAAAAGGTTTATGATATCACATTGAATATAGCAGCAAAATCAAATCCAGTGCACAAGGCTGAAGTTGTTGTTTCGGTTGATAAGCAAAGCATCGATGATGTTATCGTTAACTCTTACCTCATCACATCGAGAATGCGCCACAACGCAATCTGGTATTATGCTGCTGACGAATCAATCGCAACAACTCTTACCCCGGGTTCAGACGCAATTATGTCGGTTGAACTTGACAAACGATATTCTCACATCACACACTTCACAGTTGCTGCCGAAGTAACAGGTGGTGGTTCTGCAATGCTTTCAAGAGTGATGCTTGACAGCGTTTATGGATACTATGCAAGTTCTGCAACGACATCTTACGATGCTTCAACAAGAGTTTTGACAGTTATTCCATCACAAAATGATCTAGTAAATGGATTATATTACTTTAGATTGTATATATCATCTGACTTTGTTGGCGTTGGCTCTGTTGCTTTAACTTTCAACTTCTATGATGAAAGTGGAGTGGTTAAGATTTCTCAATATAGTTATGCAGTAACTTACTTCAATTCTGCAACAATCAAGATTGGAGATGGCACAACTGCTGTTCTTCCTAAGGGCGGCTCGGTAGATGTAACAATCACTCTTCTTGAAGGACAAACTTTTGAAGATATAAATGTTGAAAATGTAAACGGAGTAAGATTTGACATCGTATCAGAAACTGAGGAAATAGGCGCAACAATAATTTCTGCAAGACTCTCAGCAGGCTTTGGGGCTACTCTTGCCGATGGCACTAGATGCGGAGAATTTAAGATAAACATCAGCATCAGCAGAGTTGTAAACGGAGTTAGAGAACCTCAAATAATAACAAGCGCATCAATCTTCCTTGTTGACTTTGCAATCGATGGCAATGCAACAAGATTAAGAGATACCGGAAATACAATCCAAGACAACACAATTGGAGATATCACCGGCAACAGAACGGGCGTTTTCGATGTTTATTACACATACATTGGCACAGATGCATCTAATTTGACATTTGAATATAAATTTAACCCAGAACAATACAATTACTCATCAAATGAACAAGAAGTTGTTGATGCCCTTATGAACGAAAGAAACAAATTCTTAGATAATGGAACGTATATGGCAGATGGCTATCCATATTACATCAACTATAACTACGACATTTACACAGGCACATATACCGAAATTGAGATGGAAGACCGCTTATATTACATCAATAGAGATGGTTCATTTAGTTCGGTTCACAGTGCTGTTACAGACAGATTCACAGAAAATCAATATGTTGAATTTGAAAAAATCGATGGCGATGGAATCAAGGTAAGTGGTCTATCGCAAGGAGCAGTTTATTTAAGACTTGTTACAACGGTTGTCGTTGGAGAAGTTGTGTTTAGATATAATTATGACTTTGCTATTGTGGTTGAAGTATACACCGATGAGGAAGTTCCATTCCCAATCTACAATGCAGACCAATTCTTAAGATACCTCGATGGCGTTGAAAGTCCAGGACAAGTTGCAGGACAAGCAGAAAACTACATCTTGATGAACGACATCGTTTTGAATAATTACACACCAAGAGCAACAGACTTGTTTGCAAGCCTTGACGGAAATGGATATGTAATTTATATCAATAGTTTTGCTATGCCAGAAACTAACAGTTTGCATTTGGCACTGTTTAGCGAAGTAGCAGAAAATACCCTTATTAAGAACGTTATCGTAAACGTTTACAACGCAGGGCAGATAACCGCAAATGTAAATACCTACTCTGCCGGCGTAGAGATAGCAGGTTTTGCAAACACAAACAAAGGTATTATCTACAACAGCCACGTTGTTGCATTTTATAACTCACAAATTCCAGGCTCAAGCAATATTGTGGGAGATGTAGGTTTAGTTGTTAAGTATGTTACAGGTGATGGATTTGCTCCAGTAAAACTTGATTCAACTGCTTACTCCGACTTAACTATCTTTAATGTAGCCGGATTTGTTAACACGAACGAAGGATACATCACAAACAGCCGTGTTGGTGGAGCAAGTGTTGCAAGAATGGCAACTATCGACAACGAAGACTATAAATTTGACACCGCACTTCCAACCTTTACAATTTGTGGACAGGGCGTTGTTTCTGGATTCGTTTACGATAACACCAGCGCAATCGCTGCATCGTATGCATCAGACGTTTCAATTTACAACGAAATGGATTCAACCGCTTCTCAAACTGCTGGATTTGTAAACAGCAACAGCGGAAGCATTCAAACATCATATACAGCAGGTAGAAAACCAGAAACTTCTGGCGGAGTATTCTACCGCAATATAACAAAGATACAAGCCTCTGGGTATGTTGGTGGGTTTGTATACTATAACAACGGCCAAATTAAGAATTCTTACGTAAATATCGCTCTTGAAATAGAAACAAACAGAAGTTCGTTGGCTGCCGGATTTGTTTACCACAACGGCGACTCTGGAGAAATCAACCTCTGCTATTCTGCCGTAGAAATGACAAATAAGAGCATTGACGAAATGAGTTTCATTGGAGTTAGCGTATCGGGAGATAGCGTGCTAAACGATAATGATGCCGGTGGTATTGAATATTCATACTATTACAGCACAGAACGTGTTGATAACACCGCTCAGTCAGGATATCGTGTTGGCGCTTATGCAATAACCGATGTAAACGAGCAAGAAACATTCTACAGATTTAGTTTTGTAAGCGAGAATGGACTTGTTGATGGAATTTGGTATATCGATGATGACTTTGTTTCACTTGCAAGTGCTGACGATGTTGCGTTCTCGCACAGAACGATAAGATACACAAGTGATGAGGCGTATGTATACACTTACACAACAACACTTAAAGATTACACAACGGGAAGAATGCCAGACTTTAGATATGGCTCTGAAAACAACCCAATTATCATTAGAAATGCAGTTGACTTTGCAAAAGCAATGGGAGAATCTAAAGAAAATTATGAGATTTCTTCTTACAAACAATTCTACACACAAAACGAAGTATATGGATATTATAGATTTGTAAAAGACATTGATTTTAGCGAAATTCTTATTAAGAAGACTTCAGAGACACAAAATGTTGGCGAAAATGACTATCTTCTTACTACAACAACAAAGAAGTTCTCTGGAACTATCGATGGTAACGGATTTACAATCGAAAATATCGAACTTGGTGATAACACCGCCACCGAAAACTATGGTATGTTTGCACAACTTGATGGCGGAACAATTATGAGTTTGGATCTTGTGGTTGCCGGCGTTCGTAACAGTTCGGCTAATATGGTTGGACTTATCGCTGGTTCTGCTATCGACTCTACTTTGGTTGCAATTTCAATCTCTCCATTAGAAACACAATCAGACGATTCCGAACTTATCGAATCGGCAGTGTCTATTCAAGGTCAAAACATCGTTGGTGGACTTGTTGGAGCTCTTATTGGCGACTCTAAACTTAGCGATATCACAATTACAGACATCGATGTTCAAACCGCTTATTATACAAACCGTGATGCAACAGAAGAGGATTTGAACTCAAAAGATAATGCAGCAAGAATAAGAACGGCAGTTAAAGACCGCGCATCAATCACAACAATCGCCGGAAATATGTCTTATGCAGGTGGCGTTGTTGGATATGTGGATGTATATGACGAAAGAGATAGCGAATTTGTTAAATATTCAAGCGGATATACAATTGTAAACTACGACATCGTTACAATAAGAGTTCTCTCGTCAGTTAAAGTTTATGCCGAAGTTGCAGGTGGTGCATTTGGATATATCGGCGAAAACACGATGATCTATGATGTTGGAGTTGAAATTGGAACTACCGATGACAATGATAAATCTTACATCACAGCAATCAACTTGTATGCCGGCGGACTTGTCGGAGAAAGTTATGGTGGTATCTATGCATCGTATGCACAATACGGCAGAGAGATTCAATCTCAAATCGAAGATAATATGATTAGTGGCGCTTCGGCAACAGGCGGAAGCGTTGGACAAACAAGTATCTTCTCATATACACAAAACGACACAACTTACCTAGGTGTAAGACTTAACAACCCTCTATATATCGGCGGACTTGTTGGTTATGCAGGAAGCGGATACATAAGAGATAGTTATAGCAAACTTAACGTTGTTTCAAACGAAATATTCCCTAATGGTGATACCTATTACAACAGCAGAACTAAACAGATAGGTGGTATTGTTGGCGCAATTGACTCTTCGGAAGATTATTCATACTATGCAACATACATCGAATCAATGCCTTCTGTTTCTTACTACATAGGCGAGGTATACTACAGCGGTGTGCTTGCATCATATCACGATAAAGCATACACAAGTTCTTCAATCGTTACAGCAACAGGCAACTCCTATGTTGGAGGTGTTGTTGGTGGAATGAAAGAAAGCACTGGCCTTGTGCTTGATCTTGTAAACAGCGTTCCATATTTTGATATTTCATTAGATAAAACGGCATTGGACAACACTTCGGCAATTGTTGGAATTGTTCGCAACAACAAACTTGGTTCAACACCAAGACTTTATATCACAGGAGAAGAGAATCGTATAGCGGAAGTTATATCTGACACGGCCGCGAGCGTTGGAAAGTCAAGTGTCGGCGTTGCAGTTGATATGCTTAAATCTGTTTACAGAACCGATGAAACGGGCGACAATAGAACTTCCTTTATGGCAAAAGTTGAAATTCAAGGTGGCAATCAAGATAAAAATCTTGAAATAGAGGGATTGACATTTGATATTCAAACTCTTCCAAACTACACAGATAGAACAAATGCATACTCTGGTATGTATGACAAATTCTTAATGATGGATTGGGATCCAGATGTTTGGGAGCACCTTGAAACAATGGTATTCCCAGAAATTATGCTCGTTCCACAACTTAGTGTTTACTATCTTGATGCAACAACTGAAAGTATAAATGGTATGTTGCGTGCAATTCAAAACAACCCATTTATTACGGTTGTTGTTCGTGGAAGAACAGATGTAAATGACAAAAACTCAATTCACACAGACGTTAATTTGCAAACAATTTCTGCAATTTCAAACTTCTTCGGTAAGTTTATGTCTTATGAGGCATATTCAAAGGATAGAGAAGAAGGCGTTGTTCAGGCAACGGTTGAATATGGTGGCAGACTCAACGAAAATGTAGGTATTTTGATAGCAAGACCTATCTTCAGTCAAAGCGAGTTCTCTATTTCTTCGCTTAATATCTATTTCGTTCCAAACCCAGGCAGTTATACTGCTACCGGCAGTGAATCCTCGATACTTGTAAGCGGTTCGGCAAATAACTCTGAATTTACTAACTTAAACATCTATATAAGGAAAGTGGTTACAGGGGCTGAAGATGCAAACAAACTCTACTTACACCCAATTGATGATGGTGGAAATGATGAAACCAGACAAGGATATGCCGGAATGATTGCTCCAACCGCTTTGGATAGTAGTTTTGCAGGTATGCAATACTACTTTGACGAAGGAATGGAAGTTATCTTTGCAAGAGGACAAAATATCACATCTTACGCTTCATTGTCCTTTGGATTAAACGCTGGAAGAGTATTGCTAGAGTCAAGATATAGTGATGTTGAAGTTGGCGAAACTGGTATCACAAGTTTGGCAAGTGGCTCTGATGGACACCCAAAAACAATTACATTTACTGTAGATTTAGAGGGGTTAACTTGTCCTACATTATACTTTGGAATTGTTGCCGGATATGTTGGTTATAATAAAAATGACCCAGATTTAGCAAATGTAATGGTAAATATCGGCTCTCTTAACAAAGGTTTTGATAACACAAAGATTATTATTCAAAAAGGCAATGGTGTGAGTGATGCTTCTGAAGTTATAGATGATCTATACCTTGGCGGATACTTTGGATATACCAAGCACTTTGCCCTTCTTACAACTTCAATTGTCGGCGGGCCAGAAATTGAATATGTTAGAAACTTAAATATCTATCAACATATAAATGTCAAGAATGCATACATCGGCCTTATTGCTGGTGCAATGGATAGTTCTGCATCAGGTAGTGGATCTAGCACATTTGCAAACGGCAATTTGGATTTGATTTCATTCACAGGGAAGATCTATCAACCAAACAATATCACTGTTGAAACTGCTCATATTGGTGGTATTGCTGGTGTAAACAAGATTGCCTTTAATGCAACCTTGAACTTTAAAGTAGATTTGTCTGTTGTTGGAAGTTATGCATCAGAATCAAGTGCATATCAACACGACGCGACAAATACTGATATTTATAACAGTATATTCAACAACAACTATATGAAAAATTGGAGTGAAACACCAAGCGTAGGTGATGCAAACGAATCGGCTGCGATTGAAAATGGTGTTAAATATTCATTCGTATACAAAAAGCAAGTATATGCAGGTTGGATTTTTGGTGAGAATACAGCAAGAATTACGGCTACCAGCGAAAACAACTCTAAGAAGTCAATTTTGACGGGAGATATGCTATTCTACAGAACTAAAGATGAAGATTCAACTTATAAAGACAACGGAACCCCAACCGCTGCAATTGGCGCAATTGGACTTGTTTCTGCTGTTGCAACTATTGAGTCTAGTCTGTATGTAGATGCTTCAATGAACATATTCTCTTATGTTGGTCGCACGGGTGGCAATGCAAATATTGGCGGCTTTATTGGAGGATTTACTGAAAAATCATCAATTATTGTTTCAAACTTCTTGTATAACGGCGATGTCGTTGTAGGAGCAGACGATATATACTTTGGCGGAACTATTGGGCTAGCACAAGTATCTTCAAGATTTAGTATGACTAATGATATATATGGCGGAAATCTGCGTGTATTTACTGAATATAACGATAGTCAAAAACAAAAATTGATCGTTGGTGGTATCGCTGGGCAAATAGATGAACCAACCCTAGGTGGTAATACAATTTCCGGTTGCTATACTTATGGAAATGTATATGTATACTACAACCATGAAACATTGCTTGAAACCTACTATTATGGTGGTATTGTTGGAAGTGTTATTACTAGCCAAGCAGTAGAAAGCACCTCGGGCGGATCTAATAGATTGGCTGTAATTGATTGTATAACGCTTATGACGTCATTTAACGATATGGTTACAGAAACATTGGTGTCAAATAGTAAGACTGTAAATTACAGGGTTAATGCTATTGTTGGAAATAACTATGAAGCACTTGATTATAGCCAAAACAAGTATTCTTCAGGTGTAAACCTAGCTAATCAACCAGCGCTACACACATTGCCATATAACACAGAGGAAGGCCAAGAAGGAAATTATACAAATGAAGACGTAAATCAAAATAAGGATCTTCCTTATGGAACATTAGAGAGTGGCAATGCCTTCTATGGATATTCTCCTAGCGCTTATGCTTTAGGCTCTTCGTCCACGAATATTGTTGATGAACTTGTTAGTGCACTTAACGGAAGAATTGAAGTTTCAGTAGTGCCAAAACTTAATCCAGTAAAACTTACAAATGTGTCGTATAACAACACAACTGGAAAGGGAAAAGCCACAATAGATGCTTTGGGGCTTAGTGATTCAAGCAGCACTTTCACAAACGGAAGCGGAACTGACATTAAGTGGTATTATATTGCCGGCGACTTAAAGTTAGACAGATTTGCAGTTGAAGCAAACGGAGATTGGAGGAACGTTTTAAACAATATTGTCATTGTTGGAAATGGTAGAACTATTACATACGTTGACGACGAGAGAACTGGAGAAAATGGATATACGGCTGATGATGGCGACCAATTTGGGCTTATTAAAAACTTTGGTGGCAGCATCTCTTCTGTCGACGGAAATGGCTATGAATATACTATCAATGTCCTTTCCGGGCTATTGTTTAATGTCAATATAGATCTTGATATAATGGACGGATCTGGAAATAACAAGATATTTGGTATTTTAAATACATTTGGTGGCGTGTCTAATTCTTTAGGCAGATATTCTACTGATATACTCTATGCATCTGGGGCTATAGGAAATATCTCAATAGGAGGAACGGCACACGTAGATATTGGAGGCCTTATTGGAAGAATGTATCAAGGGCTTGTTTCAAATTGCTACACAGACCTTGATATAATATACAGAGCGGTTAAACAAAATACTGAGTCGAATGAATGTGGGTATGTATCATCATTTATTGGCACAAATACTCAACCAGGATATTATGCTGATATAATCAACTCTTTTGCAATGGGAAGAATGAAGGCATACGCTTCAGTAAAATTGAATGCATTTACGTATAATATGACAATTGGCAATACCGGAGAATGGAGAGTCTTCGATTCTTATACAGCAACTGATGTAGATGAAAGTATCAACTATGGGGAGGGTGTTGCAAAACTAGTTAAGTATAGAGGCACTGAATCTGGCAAAGGAACAAACTATGGTTCGACAATAGAGAAATTTAGCCTTGATTATAGATTGGCTGAAAATAACGGAATTGAACCATATCAAATGTCTATCAACGCAAAAGCAGTGTCAACTACACATAGAATAAACGATTCGATAGAGTGCAATCCTTCAAACGATAGTAAAAATACATCAACTTCATATTGGTTCTTCTCTCCATACAGAAACTATGGATATGCAACAACCGGATTTGGATATTTAAGAAATATATCTGTTTATAGAAGAGAAAAAGTTTCTACAGGTGAAGATGATTCAAGCGAGATGGCATACACAGAATACAGATATAGTAGACTTTCTGTAGAAGAAGTAGAGAAATTGTTTGATGAAAATAAAGGATATACCGATTTCTACTCCGCAATAATAAATGAAGAGTTGCTTATCGGTGCAGTTGAACTTAGCGCAAGCACTTTCCAATCACGAGGTGGCTATGGCTCGACAGTTGATATAAATAGAAACAACAAGTTCTTCCTTACTACAAACCTAGATTACACAAATAAATGCACTTGGACTAAAGCATATAGCGCAATTGCTTCTAACACAAAGGCAAATCCTTTCTATCTCGATGGTTGTGATCATATTGTTATCATAAAGTCTAGTGTAAGTATGTTTAAAGAGATCTGTGGTGATATCGAAAACTTCAACTTAATCAATGAAGATACAGTAAAAACTTCCGCAAGTGTTGATGACAGTAATGAATTTGTTATATACAGCATTCTTGCTGAAAAAATGATTGGTAATTTAACCAATGTAACTGTTGAAGGAAAAATTAATGTTGAAAATTCAACAAATAAAACGCAGTTGGACGGCGGTATAGTCGGCATAATGAAAGGCAATATGAAATCTGTTGATAGTTTAGTCAACATTACTTTATCGTCGGCTTATGGCTGCTATGTTGGTGGGCTTGCATCAGTGCTTATAAACGGAGAAATTTCTTACTCTTCTAATGCAGGCAATATCTTAATTCGAGACGGGAAGAGTACTACGGCTAAAGCAGTGGAAGATATTCAACTTAATTTCCCAGAAAATGCCACTCAGGGCGTTCCAAAGATCATTGTAACCGAGCAAGCAACTTCTCTTTCCTTGAACCTAAATGAGCCAAGCACAGTAATTACAGCAGATGATGGTAAAAAATTTTATGAAGTTGATGCTGATGTCGAGCCTCCTCTTGAAATGAATAGTGTAGCCGGCGGTCTTGTTGGTTATGCAAAATCCGCCACAAACAGTATTAACAATTCATATAACACTGGCTCGATAATAAATAACGATACTTCAAAAGCAAAAAATATAAAGCTTGTTACTGGCGGTCTTGTTGGTTACTCGGAGATTGCTATTAGACAATCATTTAACCAAGGGTATGTAACCACAGGATATAAAGACAATCTTGGAACGGCAGTTTCTGGTGGTATAGCGGGTTATACTACAGGTTTTGGAACAATGGCCGATGTTATTAACTCCGGGAAAGTCGAAGCAATCAGTTATGTAAACAAAGATAATTATTCGATAAAAACATCGCTATCGAAGAAAAATGATTCAGATTCTCTTCCTGTTATTACTGTAACAATAGTATACAATGAGGAAAATTCTATTCGCACAGTTTATGCTTATGCATTAGGTTATTATGATGGTGTAGACAAAGAAGAGGAAGGCCCTTATATCAATGGAAACAACGAGAATTCTGACGTTGTTATTGATGGTAACGTAGGTAAATATGAAATTGTAATGCAATACAATATGAAAGCACCACACTATACAGATCCAGACGGAAACTATGTAATTGAGGAATTATATGATTATAATGTTGGTGATGGGGAAAAACCATTAGTTAAAATTAGTGGATACGATGCTTATGGATTCCCTAATAGATTAAATTACTACTATACTTATACGCTTAATTATCCTAATTGGAAATTTATAGATATCCAGGATCAAGGAAGTTATATATATGGTGGTCCGGGTTGGACTAACGGAGAACCAAGCCGTGAGAATGGTGCGGAAAATATTTATTGGAGCAAGAGAAACGATAAAAATGGCGGAAGTGGCCTGCTTGAATTTCATATTAATGATTATGAAAATTTTGTATTCAATAGAGGCACGGACGGGAAAGGATATAGAGAAAAAGATAATGGGTTTGAAGAAATTAATACTAATATGGAAAATATGACCCCTGGCGGAACTACAGAATATTATTTCTCGCTTCCATTCTTCTATCGTGCTGGCGATGAAAATAATGCATTCTTTAATACTGCAGATGGGGCAAAAGGTCAATTTACACAAAGTTTAACGACAGAAGCATTAAGTAGTTTGGAATCTGTTAAAATAAACGAATTGTTTGATAATTGCGAAATTGCTTATGACGAAATAATTACAGCCTTGTGCGGCTATTCTTCAAACGTTGTTAGTGGAACGTATGGAAATAAAACAGTAAAAGATCTATACAACGATATTGCAACCAAAAAGCAGACATCAAACAACAATGAAGAAGTTGTTAATATCAATGGAAAGAGCTATTCGTTGGTTGAAAATGAGGCTCAATTATCTAAGTATGTTTCGGACTTAGAGTTTGAAGTTTCATTTGACGTAATCCTTCCAAACATAGAAGGTGCTGAAATTTCTATAAATCCAAAGAATTGTGTTAAAGATTTGAAATTTACAATCTTCTATAAAGATGGCGAAAATTTAATACCATTAAAATTAGGAGATAAGGATCAATTTATAGAACCTAATGGTAGCAGAATGATTTCTGCCGAAAATTCTAACGAAAATCCAAATATATATCAATTCAAATTTAAAGTGTTCTACACAGAAAGTGAATTGGTCGCTGCTGTAAACAAAGCAGTTCCAGGGTTAGATGTTTCTACAATCGAAAATTTCTACATTAGTGTAAGCTATACTGCAAATTACAATATTAAATCAATAGTTGAAATTGTAAAAGACAATGTGGCCGTAGTCGATGGCGTTGCTTATATCTTATATTACAAAGATGGTGTTGAAGTTGAGGGAGGATTCACAACTCTTCCAGGTCTTGCAAGCGGCTTTGATTCTCCAGCAATAAAAGATGTAATTGTATATCTTGATGCAGATGTCCTATATGATAGCGAATCGAGAACTTCTGCCGGATATAATGTAAGCATTGAAGAAAACGAATTAAGCGATTATTATGGAAGAATGGCAATTTCAAATGAAAATATGGATGAGTTGGCTTTCAATAAATTTGTTAAAACTCTTGATCAAAAGTCTCTTGGATTGAAATACTCTTATTATGTAACTGAAGGTAAGGATCTAGAAATTAGTAGGGGAAATGCAGATTTATCCACAACTAGTATTACGGTAACGCCTATCAACGCTCAGAGCATTGTTGAGGTAACTGGTTATAAAATGGATCATACAGAGAAGCAAGGCGTATTAGATGTTGGTAGTTTGCTTAGCAAAGAATTGGTAGGCGATTTTGATAAATTGGTAGTTAACATTGGAGCAAACAACATAAGCGACATTATTACATTTGCATTTAATAAAGATGGCACTTTTGAAAAAGGTTATAACGAAGCTAATACAGATGGAACATATATACGCGGATGGAATTTAACAAACGTAAATGATACAATTAGGGTAGAGTATCAAGAGGATAGCAATAAGATCTTATTTACCTATGAAGGAGCAACTGTTCCTCCAGCATTTGCGGAATACTTTGAAAATAAAGGCACTGGTTCTAACATAAGGATATATAAAACAAGTGGAGTAATTAGATATCAGGAAGAATTGAAAATAGGAACTCCAGGGGCAAGAATACCAATAAATATCTATCAAAGAGGTAATGTTAGCGTTGATGTTGAAGTTAGTAGCATAGAATCTATAAATCCTGTTGCTAAGGCTGAATTAAATGCAAGCGGGGATGGATATACCTTCTCTTCAAGCATATATCTAAGAAACATACCAATAAAATATTCAGTAGAGAAAATGACTATAAAAATAGGTATGGAGGGCTACACAATTATCTCCTCTGGATTTGGAAATATTAGTTACACACCTACATTCTTTAGTGTTGACGAAACTGCTCCTGTATCCGCAACTCATCAAGTTTATGTAACAAGTGATTATAAACTATATTATGCACAGAATGTATTTGATTTAGAGTTTGGAGAGGATCTTATATTTGCAACATTACTTTCAATATCTGATCCTCCTGAGTATACTACCGAGTTTAAAGAAATATCTAATTTTAAAGAATCGGATGATATGGTTGTAAGAAGCCTATACTCAAAGGGTGGTATTCTTGGTGATTCTGATAAAATTATTGCAATAACTAAACAATACAATAATAATTTAAAGCTGCAGGTTACAAAATACGTTATTAAGAATGGAAATACTATTAAGAATAGTTATACATCATACAAGTTAGGAGAGCTACAATCACATAGAATTGATGTTCAGGAAGTCGAAATGCAAACGCCAAATGTAGGTGATTTGGATGTTGGTGATATAGCAGACGATTTGATGAATAGTGTAACGGGTAATATGAAGTTTGAAACCCATGTGTATAATACTGTAGCAGAAAAATCTTATTACCTTGTAGACAATGAAAATAACAATTATGTTGTTTATGTTAAGACTAATAGTAAAGCAGATCCTGCTATTGACGAATATTTTTGCCAAAAAGTAGACCCTCAGGGATATGATATAGGGAAAGAGTATTACTCTGAAGCTTTTGCAACCCTACCTACCATATGTATAGAAATAACTGGTAGAGAAAATGAAGGCGATAGTAATGGAGAAAATCGTGACAATGTTGCAAATAAATTTAAAGAAATAGAAAACCTTACATATGTAAAATATACATTAAATAGGCCTTTGCTGTTTAGAGAAGAAATAATAAAAAGCAAAGATTCTGAAGGAAAGACAACTACAGAATACACCACAAAAGAAAATACAGTTAATAATCCTATTGTGTATGTAATGTATGAAAACGCAGAGATTACTGTATCTAGAAGTGTAGCTGAGAAATTCGCTCCAGAATATTATCAATATTATAAAGAAGAATTTGATCCTACATCAAAAAATTATAAAGGCGATTCTTCTGAGCCTTACCAGGTTTCTTCGTTTACAAATAACATGGGAGAGTTCAGTCAAACTATTTCCCAAGGGAACCAAATGACAACAATAAAAATAGACATTAAAGGAGAGATGACTAAATCTGTTGCTACTTTAAATGACAAGGGTGAATATGAGAAAGGACCAGATCAAGTTAGCGTTGTCCAAACTTTTAATGAAGACGTAAGTGGGAAACGCCATACATTCTCAGCATCGGGAGTTCATAAATATACAGACTCAAAAGGTGTGGAGCATACGTATACTGCACTGGGAAGAGATGAAAATGGCAATGAGTGTGTTCAGCATACATATAAAGACAGTAGTGGAAATCACATATTTGTTACATACAAGGCTGGAGAATTTGAAGTGTTTAAAGATGTTGAAGGAGCACAACAAGAAGTAGTAAACGACTCTATAGAATTATCTAAAAATGAGACTTTAGTTGTTTCAAATGTTGGTGGAATTGAAAGTTTCGATCTTATAGGAACAACGACAGACTTTAGGGCTTCAATGACAAATATGTTTGTTGATATATCAAATTTTGCTTACACGATAACAGATTTAACAATTGAATTGACAAACAAATATACCTTAAGGTATGATGAGTCGGGGATTATAAATTTGGCCACGGAAAGAGGGGTGATTAATTATCACGATGAAGTTGGGATTTCAACAGATGCAGACGAATATGCTGATAAAGATGCCGGTGTCATTTATGAAAACGATAATATGCGTTATGATTATATCTATGGAACTTTGAATACTGGTGGAGACGATTCTGATATAAGTAATATAATTAGGGATACTTATGGACTGCCATTAAAGCTTTATTGCCGACAATCAACAGAAAATCACATATACTTCTCATTAACAGAAACAAAATCTACCAATGGAGAGAATGTTTCAACACACAACTCTTTTGTAAACGGCGTATTGAATGTAACGGATGAAGGAGAAAATGATTACCTTGATAATTTAGATGTTGTAAGAACGCTGCAAAATGGCGATAGAGTAGAAAGTTTAGTAATAGATGTCGCATCAAAACTTGATAGAATTAAATATGGCGGGAATTATTATACCGTAATAGCCTCAGTATCTAGCTTAATCCAAGCTGAAAATATAGAATCAACATGGTCAAACAGTAAAGAAAAGAAGTTGGGGGCACAAAGTCAGAAATATGTAATATTAATTGATAATATATTTATGACAAATACAGTTTCTAATGCCGATTCAAAAATATATGGCGATAACTATATAATCTTTGAATATGCAAGTTTGAGTGAAAAGAAACCTGCGGTCAGAGTTGATAGTGTAGGCAATGGAATATCTGGAAAAATTGTTAATACAAGATTTTGCTTTGTTCTTGAAGCAGCTCAATTAAATGAAACTACAGAAGTAAGTAATAACGACAGATCGATATTTATAGTAAATAAATATGATGATAATGATGCAAGCGTTGAGAATATAAGAATGTATGGAAGTGCTCAAAACATAGATCCAAACTATAGCTTGAAGTTTAGCATTGTTTCAAGTGATACAGCAAATATAAGACTACCAGGAATTATTTCGTATGTATCATTGATAGGCAGAAATGCTGATAATGTGGCAAATTATTCAAAGAATAAACTAGATGGAAACGATGTAAGAGTCAACTTGCTTGAAGTAACTGAGACAATTAAGGAAATTTCAGGAGACAGCAAGTCAATATTTGTCTCTGGAGATGGCTCAAACGGAGCAAATGGTGTTGATGCGTCAACTTTCTCTAATAATGGTAAGAATGGTGGAACTGCTGGAAAAGCGGGAACAATTTCGGTAGTTGACAGCAAAACTTCTATTGTGCTTGGAGGGGCTTCTGGGGTTGCAGGAAGCGGTGGTAATGGCGCTCATGGTGCAAATGCAACTTATTCAAGTGTTGCCGAAGGTGGCGGAGCCGGCGGAAACTATGGTTCAATGCCAACAACAGGAGAAAATGTCTTCAGGAGAAACAGAAATTATGAAACCCAAAAACGTCTTGCGGGTTCTGGTGGAACTGGCGGACTTGGATATGTTGGACTTTTAGGAGAAAACGGAAGTGATGTAGTTTTGGATAGAGGGCAAAACTATGGCTACGGAGGTTCCGTAGGTAGTAAATCTGTGTATATGACAGCTGCTGGTGGTGGTGCATCAGGATTATTTGAAGGTATTACACAAGCAAGCGGTGAAGACGGAAAAGATTTTGTTGCTGCTAAAAATAGTGTTTCTGATGGCTATGAACATTATGCAATGTATTATTGGAGTAATAATAGTGAAAGATTGTTTGGTAACTTACAAATGATTCCAACGTTTACATATTCAAATGACTATACTGTTCTTTCAATGAATGGTAAACTTTCAGGTAGTAGCGATGGAAGGGTGGTTTCTACAGGACTTTATGGTTCAAACCATGATGCATTAACTTACGCACTAGCCAAAGTATTTGGATCTCCTAATAGAGACTTTATGAAAAACACACATGATATTGTTTACTATGGATTCTATGGCGCTATATTTGCGGTGACTGCATGGTTTAATCCTAAAGCATGGTATATAGTACCAATATGTGTTGTTGGATTGGCAGAGGCGATTGCTGGACTAAAAGATTCCATGGTTCGTTATGGATATACCCAATATGGCGAAATTCATGCAGAATATGATTTCCCTGGAAACCTATTTTATCCTTTACCTACATTAATAAATGGGCATTTCTGTAATCCGTGTCAAGTCGGCTATGGAGATCACTTTGAAGCTTGGTTAGTAGATTATCAAAATACTTGGAACAAGTATTTTGTTGGTGGACAAGGTGGATATGGTTATGTTCAAATCGATACAAATTACGAAGTTAAAGATGGAATAGAATCATATAACACAGTAATACAGAATTCTGGTGTGGATTCAACCGAGTATAGGATAAGTTCTACAGTATTAATTGGTAATAAGGAGCAAAGTTGTTATATAAACAACGATAGAAAAGTGCAAATTGCTGGAGAAAATAAAACATACGACATAAAATCTAAGACAGAACCATTTGATTATGTTGTTGTTAACGGACAAAGATTTTTATGTAGCATGGTTGATGAAGATGGAGAATCCAAAGAAGTTGTAAAATATTATGATTCTACATCATATGTAACAACTAGTGATGGAAAGAAAACAGTTGAAATAGCAGATACTATATATAATGTTTTAACCGATGATGGAGCATATAATTACATTACTTTAGAAAGTGGAGAAGATGTTAAGATAGATTCAACTATATCATCTGTTGGAAAAAACTATAATGTTTATATAAACGAGGATGGAAAGGCTATTGTGAAGTTTGATCAAGATGGAGTAATAGTTGATACACCTCTAACATTAGGCATCGTTGAAAATCAAGACTATAAATATATCAAATATTCAGATGTCGAATACAGAGTTGACAAAAATAAAAATCAAGTTAATATCAATGGTAAAGTATACAATGTTAATGAGGGAGTAGTTACTATTCCAACAAACTACAAGATAGAAACCAAAAGATCTGCCGGGCGATTAAGTTATTTCATTAAATTTAATGGAAAAGAAGTAACTGTTACTCTTAACTCCGACTCTACAGTCACAACTACGACTGCAGGAATTAACGGACCTTACACTGTTGCAATACATGGTGGAACCCCATGGACAAGGAACATATATGGGTACTATTCAGCATATAGTGGTGGCTTGTCTGAATTTATGTCGAGGGACGATGTTGTAACAAAGGCTGGAATGTATGGTGAGACAAGAAACCTTATCGCACTTAAATAATTTACAAATGAGGAGAGGAAAATGAAGAATGATGATGTCAAGCATGACGGACACAGAAAAAGACTGCTAGACCTTGCTAACGATGTGGGCGTCGACAATTTGTCGAATGTGCAGATTGTTGAATTTATGCTTACATACATCTTCCCTCGTGGCGACGTAAATCCGCTTGCACACAGATTGCTTGATGCCTATGGAACGCTCAGTGGGATTTTCGATGCCGAAGTTTGTGATTTGATGACAATCTCTGGAATAAATGAGCGCAGTGCAAAGAAGATTAAATTGCTTAAAAGTCTTCTCACTGCCTGCGCTTCGTCCAGAGCGAAAACGCTTGGAAAGGTTACTAAAGTTGCGGATATAATAAACATTGTTGAAGATATGCTTAGACACCAAACAACTGAAAATATGGTTTTCTTATCGTTCAACAAGGCAGGGCGTCTATGCGGACAAAAACGCATAAGGGCGATGTCGCAAGACACGGTTGCTATTCCAATTTTGGAACTTACCTCGTTTCTTTCATCGACCAAGCCGACAACGTTTGTGATTGCGCATTGCCACCCTTATGGCGAGGCGTATCCATCACAAGCAGACTTTTCGGCGTTTAGTCTTGTTGAAAAGTTGTGTTTTGATTGTGGCATAAGGCTGTTAGATTCGTATATAGTTGGTGAAAACGGCATATACAGTTTTAGAGAAAACAGGCTTGTAAGAGAGTATTACGACTCTGAACTGCTAAATCGAAACATCGCAATTAGAGGTTAAAATTTAGTGAAAATAAAGACGGCTAAGACTATAATTTCTTGCCGTTTTTATTTTTTTAATTATTAAAAATTTGATAAAAAATATTAAAAAACAATAAAAAAATTAAAAATAATTAATAATTCGTTAAAATACGCTAAAAAAATAATTAAAAAATAATTAAAATTAAATAAATTTAGTTAAAAAATATGAGATTAAAGCACCTAAAAATGCACCAATAAATGATAGAATAAAAACAAGTGCAGGTAGGCTGTTTTTAGGAGTTTTTTCGCTTCGTCCGGGTTTTAGTTTTGTGTTTTCGAGAACTTCAAGCCCATAAGGCAATACAGACAGGCAATAGACATCGTCATCATCATACTTGATTGATATCATATCAAGGTGTTCGAGGTGCGTTAAAATGTGCCTGATTCCATCACTGTCGGTGCGATAGCGCGTGGGTAGAGAGGAGATAAGATCGGCACTTTCAAAAATTTTATAACTTCCGCCTGCGCTTTGCTTTGCGAGTATTTTTAAGATGAGCATCGATTTTGTGTCTAACATACCTATATTTTTGCATTGCAGAGAGATTTTTATTCTACACAAATTTGCTTTTATTTGACATTTTATAGCGGTGTATTGTAAAATGTTAAATAGATAAATTTTAAGGAGAAAATATGCTTAGTAAAGAAGAGGTAAAACACATTCTTGCACTATCTTCATTGGAAGCAGACGATGAAGAGTTTGAAGTGTTGCAGAGACGTTTAAGTCAGATGGAAGAATTTGTAAGTCAAATTAAGAACGCTGACGTTGACGAAGATGTTTCTGTTGAAGATGCAGTTGATATGAACACTCTGCGTGAAGACGAACCAAAAGAGTCGTATCCAGTTGAGAAGATTCTTGCAAATGCGCCAAAACAAAAATATGGAGCGTTCGCTGTTCCACTTATGATGGAGGACGACTAATATGACAGACGTAACTAAACTTGGGGTGCTTGAAACTGCAAAACTTATTCGCGAGAAGAAAGTTAGTTGCGAGGAAGTTGTAAGGGCATACATCAAAAACATCGAAGAGAAGATTGTTTTAAATGCTGTTGTTGAGGTGTTTGACGACGCCATCGATGAAGCAAAAAAAGTAGACGAAAGAGTTAAAAACGGCGAAAAACTTAGGGCTTTAGAGGGCGTTCCAATGCTCATAAAAGACAACATTTTGATTACTGGGAAGCACGCTGGCTGTGCCTCCAGATTTATGCAAAACTTTGTTGCGCCTTATGATGCAACTGTAATTGCTAAACTGCGCAACGAAGGCGTAATCTTTTTAGGCAGAACAAATATGGACGAATTTGCGATGGGCAGTTCGACCGAAAAATCGTGCTATGGCATCTGCCGTAACGCGCTTGACACATCAAGAGTTCCAGGCGGTTCTTCTGGTGGATCGGCATCGGCAGTTGGAGCAAACCTTGCTTGCGCATCACTTGGAAGTGATACGGGCGGTTCAATTCGTCAGCCAGCATCTTACAATGGGGTGTATGGTGTTAAACCTACCTATGGCAGAGTGTCAAGATATGGACTGATTGCGTTTGCAAGTTCGCTTGACCAGATTGGACCAATAACCAAAAACATCGAAGACAACGCCTATTTGCTTAAAGTTATCTCTGGGAAAGACGAGCACGATATGACATCGGCAAGTGCTTCTGTTGATGACTATAACGAGATAAAGTCGCAGAAGAGTTATAAATTTGGCATTTGCGACGAGGTTGAAAAACAACTGACAAATCTTGTAACAAAGCCAGTTTATGATAAAATAATCGAAAAATTAAAGAAAAATGGCTGTGAATTTGTGCATTTTTCGATAAAAGACTTTGATTTGTGCTTGCCAATATATTATGTTCTATCCACCGCTGAGGCAACAAGTAACCTTGGAAGATTTGACGGAGTTAAATATACCGTAAGGTCGGAAAGAGCGGACAATGTTCCAGAAATTTACACAAAAAGCAGAAGTGAGGGCTTCGGCGAAGAGGTTAAGCGTAGAATTATGCTTGGCTCGTATGTTTTAAGTTCGGGATATTACGATGCTTACTACAACAAGGCAAAGAAACTGCAAAGAAGACTCACAAATCAGTTGACTGACGCTTTCAAAGAGTGCGATGCAGTGCTCCTTCCAACAACTGCAAATGTTGCATTTAAGATTGGAAGCAAGGGCGACAACCCAATCGATATGTATCTTGAAGACTTGTTCACAACGCTTGCAAACATCACAGGCGTGCCAAGTTTTTCTATTCCTTGCGGAAAGGGTGAGGGCGATATGCCACTTGGACTTCAAATTATGTGCAATAAGTTTGAGGAAAGAAAGATGTATGAGATTGCCAAATATATCGAAAAACTTTTGAAAGGAGAAAACGTATGAGCGAATACGAAACCGTCATAGGACTTGAAGTGCACGCAGAATTAAAGACAAAATCAAAGTGCTTTTGCTCGTGCGTTAACGAATTTGGTGGAGAGCCAAACACCCATTGCTGTCCTGTTTGTGTAGGACTTCCAGGGGCGCTGCCGGTGATAAACAAACGCGCTGTGGAACTGACAATCAAAGCAGGGCTTTGTATGGGATGCGACATAAATGATATTGCCGTTTTTGAAAGAAAAAACTATTTCTATCCAGACCTTGCAAAAGCATATCAAATAAGCCAACTTGTAAGACCAATCTGCTTGCACGGAGGGGTAACCCTTGACAGCGGAAAATTTATTAGATTAAACCGCATACATCTTGAAGAAGATGCTGGAAAACTTGTGCATAAAAACCTTGCAGTTGGAACACTTGTCGATTATAACAGAGGCGGCGTGCCACTTATCGAAATGGTAAGTGAGGCAGATATGTCTTCGGCAGCAGAAGCGGTTGAGTTTATGACCAAACTTCGACATAATTTGATTTATGCAAACATCGCAGAGTGCAAGATGCAAGAGGGTGGAATGCGTGCCGATGTCAATGTTTCTGTTAGAAAGAAAGGCGAAACAAAACTTGGAACAAAGGTTGAAATGAAAAATATCAACTCGATTAAAGCGGTTGAGAGGTCTATTTTGTATGAAAGTGCAAGACAGATTGAACTTTTGGAAAACGGCGGAACAGTTAAGCAAGAAACACGCAGATGGGACGATTTAAAGGGTGAAAACTATCCAATGCGCAGTAAAGAAAACTCACAAGACTACCGATATTTCCCAGATCCAGATATCTTATCGATAAAAATTCCAAGAGAAAGCGTCGAAAAGATACGCAAAGAAATCCCATTACTTCCAGCAGAGAGAAAGAAAAAATATATCGAAGAATATAATCTTTCAAACTATGATGCCGGCGTGCTTTTAAGCGAAAAGGCTTATGCGGATTATTTTGAGCAATGTGTTCAACTTTACAACAAGCCAAAGGGCATTGCAAACTGGATTATGTCTTCCGTGCTGACGATTATTAAAGACGAAGAAGAGAAAGTTATTAGAATTTCGCCAAAAAATCTTACTGCAATCATCGAAATGCTAGATAAAAAACAAATTAGCCAGCAAGATTCCAGAACTTTGTTTGCAAAATGTTGGGAAGAGGATATCGATGCAAAGGCAACCGCAGAAAAGATGGGAATGCTGTCAAGTTTGTCAAGCGGAGATATCGAAAAAGTGGTTGATGAAGTTTTGGCGGAAAATCCAAACGCTTGCGAAGACTTTAAGAAGACGCCAGAAAGAGTTTTGCCATTCTTTATCGGGCAGTGTATGAAGAAGACAAAGGGCAAGGCAGACAGCGAACTTGTTAAGAAATTGATATACGAAAAATTGAAATAAAAAGAGGGGTTAGCCCTCTTTTTTTAATAGAATAAAATATACGCTTTTGCCAAAAAATATATTTATGACAAAAAAAGAGCGGCTTGTTATGTCATATTTGTGTTCGAAATGTCAAAAAAAGAAGACATATCTTATACCGCCACAAGAGATCACAATGGCGCTTTCAAAAAAGTTTATTTTATCCACTGCCGAAATCGATGAAATTATGGTGCAATTAAGCAATGAGAACTATATCGATTTTGTCGTTACTGAGCGCAGTGGCGAGTATATGTATTGCGTTACGCTAAAAAAATGTGGAATTTCATATAATTCTGACCAAAAAAGAGAGAAAAAACAACTTGGAATATTGATTTTAAGGTCGATTTTTTTGGCGACAATAAGTTTTGTGTTTGGAATAATTTTAAAGGCGATTTTTGGAACGCAATAATTTGAAAAGTTAATAAAGTTGCTTTAAATATTGTTTGTGATATGCTATAATGAAATATATGAAAAATTTTGAATTAGTTTCAAGTTATAAGCCATCAGGGGATCAACCTGAGGCAATCGAAAAACTTTTGCAGGGGTTTGATGACGGACTTAAAGAGCAAGTTTTGCTTGGCGTAACAGGTTCGGGCAAGACTTTTACTATGGCAAACATAATTGCAAAGATGAACAAACCTACACTTGTCATTGCACACAACAAAACCCTTGCAGCGCAACTATGTAACGAGTTTAGAGAATTTTTTCCACACAACAGAGTGGAATATTTTGTTTCGTATTACGACTACTATCAACCAGAGGCGTATATCGTTTCCACAGACACCTACATTGAAAAAGATATGAGCGTAAATGAAGATATCGACAAACTTCGCTCTTCTGCCACCTTTTCACTGTCGGAGAGAAACGATGTTATCGTTGTTGCCTCTGTTTCGTGCATATATGGACTTGGAATCCCAGAAGAATACCTTAAATTGCAGGTGTTTTTGCGCAAGGGAGAAGAGTATGACAGAGATGAAATAATCAACAAACTTATCAGCATTCAATACACACGAAATGATATGGACTTTAAGCGAACGACATTTAGAGTTAAAGGGGATACGCTTGATATTTTTCCAGCAAACACCTCCGAAACTGCGATAAAAGTTAGGTTTTTTGGCGATGAAGTTGATAAAATTTATGAATTTGACCCAGTTACCGGCAATTTGCTGAGCGAACTTGAAAGCATTGCAATCTTCCCAGCAACGCAGTTTGTTGTTGGAAGTGAGCGTATGCAAGCGGCGATTGAGGAGATTGAAAAGGACAGAGAAGTTGCGATAAAGCAATTTGAAGAGGAGGGAAAACCTCTTGAGGCGGAACGAATTGGGCAGAGAGTTGCATACGATGTTGAAATGATGCGCGAGGTTGGATATTGCAGCGGAATCGAAAACTATTCGCGCTACTTTGACGGCAGAAAAAAGGGCGAGCCACCATACACGCTTATCGACTATTTTCCAAGTGATTTCTTGACGATAATTGACGAAAGCCATATGACACTTCCACAAATCCGCGCAATGTATAATGGCGACCAATCGAGAAAGAAATCGCTTGTTGACTATGGATTTAGATTGGAATCTGCAAAAGATAACAGACCATTAAAGTTTAACGAATTTGAAACAAGATTAAAACAGACGCTTTTTGTGTCTGCAACTCCCGGCAAATATGAACTTGACAAGGCAGGGCAAGTTGTCGAACAGGTGATAAGGCCAACGGGACTGTTAGATCCAACCATCGAAGTAAGACCAATCAAAAACCAAATCGAAGTTTTGATGCAAGAGTGCGAAAAAACGATTGCACGTGGGGCAAGGGTGCTTGTTACCACACTTACAAAGAAGATGGCAGAGAGTTTGACAACCTACCTATCCGACCACTCTTTTAAAGTTAAATATCTTCACAGCGAGATTGACACAATGGATCGTGTCGATATCATAAACGGACTTCGACAGGGCGACTTTGACATTCTTGTGGGTATCAACCTCTTGCGTGAAGGACTCGATATGCCGGAAGTTGAACTTGTGTGCATACTTGATGCCGACAAAGAGGGCTTTTTGCGCAGTGAAGGGGCACTTATTCAAACGATTGGAAGAGTTGCTAGAAACGAAAATGGCCGTGTGATTATGTTTGCAGATGTTATTACCGACAGTATGAAACGCGCAATCGACGAAACAAGCAGACGTAGAGAGATTCAAATGAAGTATAACGCCGAGCATAACATCACACCAAAAACGATTATAAAGCAAGTTAAAAACACGCTGGAAATTTCAAAGAAGATAAACGAAGAGAATGTTCCTGTTAAGGATATTCCAAAACAGATAGACCGCTTGACTTCGATGATGAAAATTGCTTCAAGTCAACTTGATTTTGAAAGAGCGATTGAACTACGAAACAAAATTGCATTGCTTAAAAAGCGCTTAAACAAAAAGGAAAAAATTTAATATTATGGGCAGATGTTTCTTGCATTTGCCTTTTATTTTTTATAAAAGTATGGTATAATTATGGCTATGAAAGATGAAATAGTTATTAAAGGTGCAAGAGAAAATAATTTAAAAAATATCAACTTAAAATTGCCAAGAAACAAGTTTATTGTGTTTACCGGTGTGTCAGGAAGCGGAAAGAGTTCGCTTGCTTTTGGCACGCTCTTTGCAGAAGGGCAACGCAGATATATCGAAAGTCTGTCCTCCTACGCACGTATGTTTTTGGGGCAGAGTCAAAAACCAGATGTCGATGCAATTGAAGGACTTTCTCCGGCAATCTCTATCGACCAAAAGACGACAAACCACAACCCTCGTTCCACCGTTGGAACAGTTACAGAAATATATGACTATTTTCGTTTGCTTTTTGCAAATATCGGCGTGCCATATTGTCCAAACTGCCACAAAAAAATCGAACAACAATCGATCGACCAAATCGTCGATTCTGTTAAGGCGTATGGCGAAGGCACAAAGATTTCGATTTTAGCACCAGTTGTGCGCGGACAAAAGGGCTCGCAGGCAAAATTGCTTGAAAGTTTGAAGAAATCGGGCTATGCACGTGTTGAAATTGACGGCTCTGTGTTTATGCTTGACGATGCAATAAACTTAGATAAAAACTTGAAACACAACATAAGCGTTATCGTCGACAGAATTGTGATTAAAGAGGGGAAGGATACACGCCTTACCGAAAGTTTGGAAACGGCGCTTAAACTGTCGGATGGGCTTGTCGTTGTGCAGACGGAAGAAAAGGACGAGTTGTTTTCGGTGAACTATGCTTGTCCAGAATGTGGTTGGAGTTTGGGAGAAATCACTCCAAGGCTCTTCTCTTTCAACGCGCCTTATGGAACTTGTCCGGTTTGTTCGGGGCTTGGCTACACCACCGACATAGACGAAAACGCCGTTTTAAGACACGCCGACCTATCGATAAATGATGGCGCGTTTGCAACAACAGGTTGGAAGAGTGAAGAAGGCTCAATGTCAAGGGCATATTTTGAAGGGCTTTCAAAAAAATATGGCATCGACCTAAACATACCCGTTCAAAAGTTGTCAAAAGAGAAGATAAAAATTTTGCTATACGGAACTGGAGAGGAAAAAATCGAAATTGAACTTGCTACTTCTGGAAGAAACAAACTTGTTTCGACCACCTATGAGGGCATAGTCAACAACTTGCGCCGAAGATACAACGAAACAACAAGCGAGTGGGCAAAGTTTGAAATTGGAAGATTTATGAGGTCGATGACCTGTCCGGAGTGCCACGGAAAAAGACTTAACGAAAGCGCTTTGGCGGTTAAGATAAACGGAAAGGATATATTTGATTTTTGCAATCAAAGTGTAAGAAACTTGATCAACATTATGAGCGATTTAAAACTTAACAAAACGCAAGAAATGATTGCAGAACCAATAAACAAAGAGATAACAGCGCGTCTAAGATTTTTAGACGATGTTGGACTTGGATATTTGACATTGACGCGTTCGTCCGACACACTTTCTGGTGGGGAGGCGCAACGTATTAGGCTTGCCACACAAATAGGAAGCGGACTTGTTGGCGTTATGTATATCTTAGATGAGCCATCAATCGGCTTGCACCAACGCGACAATGAGAAACTTATCAACACTCTTAAAAAACTTAAAGACCTTGGCAACACGCTTATCGTTGTTGAACACGACGAGGAAACGATGCGTGCGGCGGACTATATCGTCGACGTAGGCCCTTATGCAGGAGCGCACGGAGGGGAGATTGTTGCTGCCGGCACAGTTGAACAAGTTATGAAGAATAAAAATTCCATCACTGCCAAATTTTTGCGTGGTGATGAGAAGATTGAAGTTCCAGAAGTTAGAAGAGAGCCAAAGGGCTTTTTAAAGGTTAAAAATGCCAAAGAAAACAACCTTAAAAACATCGATGTTGAGATTCCGGTTGGGGTGTTCACTGCCGTTACCGGCGTATCTGGAAGTGGAAAGAGTTCGCTTGTAAACAGAATTGTCTATCCATATCTGTCAAACATCTTAAACAACAGCAAATTGCCACTTGGAAAGTGCAGCAAGATAGAAAATGTCGAACTTTTAGACAAAGTAATCTGCATCGACCAAGCGCCAATTGGAAGAACGCCACGAAGCAATCCTGCAACCTACACCGGAGTGTTTACGCCAATAAGAGAGTTGTTTGCAACCACAATGGAGGCAAAGGCACACGGCTTTAACGCAGGGCGATTCTCCTTCAACGTTAAAGGCGGAAGATGTGAGGCGTGCGAGGGTGCTGGTGTAAAAGAAATTGAAATGTATTTCTTGCCAGACGTAACCGTTCCTTGCGAAGTATGTAAAGGAAAACGCTATAACAGAGAAACGTTGCAAGTTAAATATAAGGGGAAGACGATTAGCGATGTTTTAGATATGACTGTTGAAGAGGCACTTGCTTTCTTTGAAAATATTCCACAGATTAGGGGCAAACTTCAAAGTTTGTATGATGTTGGACTTTCATATATCCGCTTAGGGCAACCTGCAACAACCCTTTCTGGTGGTGAAGCGCAGAGAGTTAAACTTGCATCGGAACTATCGAAGAAAGAAACCGGCAAAACGCTCTACATTTTGGACGAGCCAACCACAGGACTACACAGTTATGATATCAAAAAACTTATCGCAATCTTAAATAGATTGGTTGAAAACGGAAATACAGTGCTTGTTATCGAACACAATCTTGATGTGATCAAATGTGCAGATTATCTTATCGATATGGGGCCAGAGGGCGGCGACGAAGGTGGAACGATTGTTGCCACCGGAAAGCCGGAAGAGGTTGTGAAATGCAAGGCTAGTTACACTGGTAAGTTTTTAAAAGATATGTTACAAACAAACGGGAGTAAACAAGAAAAATAATTGAGACTTTTTAATTTGTCATCGGGGAGCGACGGAAACGCAACGTATATCGAAACGGAGAGTGCACGCATTTTGGTGGACGTGGGTATTTCGTCGACCGAAATTGCAAAGCGCCTTGCTCTTATCGGCGTTACGCCTGCCGACCTTGATGCCATTGTGATAACTCACGAACATTCCGACCACATAAAAGGACTTGATGTGTTGTCGAGCAGATATGATTTGCCAATTTTTGCTGACGGCGAAGTTTGGGTTGGACTGAAAGACAAATTAAAGAGAATAAAAGAGAAAAACATAAAGACATTTACCGGCGATTTTGAAATCAAGGATTTGTTGATATCTCCGGTTGAAATTCCTCACGATGTAAAATGCTTTGGCTTTTCCTTTTTGAATGGACAGAGTAAGGCAAGCATACTTACAGACTTAGGGTACACAAACGAAAAAATCTTAAACGCAGTTAAGGGAAGTTCGCTTGTTTATCTTGAATCCAATCACGATATTGCGATGCTTAAGGGCTGCAGCAAATATCCACTTTCGCTGAAGATGCGCATACTTGGACCGCACGGGCATTTATCTAACGATGCAGCGGCGGACTTTGCAAAACAACTGGTAGAAAACGGAACAAGGCAGATTGTGCTTTCGCACTTAAGCAAAAACACCAACACGCCCGAACTTGCATATACATACACTTGTCAAAAACTTGCTGAAAGCGGAATAATTGAAGGCACGCACGTTCGAATCGATGTTGCCCTCACAACCCCAGTAAGAATATTCAAATTGCGATAAAAAAAGAGGTAAAAATACCTCTTTTTTGATATTTTTGGGGTGGTTTATATGCGATTGTTGTTGTGGAAGACATTGGTGTTCTTGTCGCAGACGAATTTTGCAATCTCGTTTTGCGCGCAGGCGTTTGGCTTGCGTATATCAAAGTTCTCTGGGTGCTCGGCAAGATATTTTCTTACGCAGGCGGTGTAAACAAGGCGAATGTCGGTGTCGGTGTTGATTTTGAAGACGTTATGTTTTGTGCACGCCTCTGTTAAAAGTTTTTCGTCGACGCCTTTTGCCCCTTCGACATTTCCGCCGTTTTCTTTCAT